>CAMJIA010000005.1 GCA_946405695.1 uncultured Prevotellaceae bacterium
ACCTGCTGGCTATGAGTGCCAACTACGCATTCTTTATTCCCGAGGACAACGCTTTTGGTTACTACTATCTCGACCCTGCCTCATTGGCCAAGGTTGACGGTGCAGGCGATCCACGCCCCGAGGTACTCCACTTCTTCTACGCTGATGGTGACCTCAAATGCACGCGTTACTATTTCAACCCGACTACGGGAGAGGTGTATAGTCCTCAAGCTGAAACTATCGCAAACGTAAAGACGCAGTTCACCGACATCCTGAACTACCACACGGTGGTACTGAAGGGTGGTGAGCGTCTTGGCGACAACCACTACTATAAGACCAAGCATGGCGGTGAAATATACGTCGACGGCAACAAAGTCGGTTCGCACGTCATGTCGGGTGCCCAGATTGAAAACCCCACCATCTTCCCAGCGCCAGAGATTAAGACCGTCTATAATGAAAAGAACGGTTCTGCCTATAGAATGAACCGCCTCATTCAGGCTCCACAAGAGAGTGTTTATAAGGTACTGAAAGACAACCCCGGTAAGTTCAGCAAGTTCCTTGATGTTTGCCAAGGTTTCGAGGCTACAGAAGTGCTCGACTGGGCCGGTATCTCCAAAGAAGAGAACAAGGTAACCAAGAAGACAGAGCAAGACGCCTTTGCCATCTTGACCAACCAAATAACATACAATGCAACGACGACCGATGGTGAGCCCGTCTATGTCACGGAACAAGCTGCTGTTGACAAAAACATCAGAATGTTCAACACCTATAACTATACACTCTTTGCCCCCGACAACAATGCTATGGACATCGCCTACCAAAGAGGTCTGCCCAAGTGGGAGGACATCAACGACATGTACGAGGCATACATCGCCAAGGTAACCGCAGACCCAGACTACGAAGCTACCGACGCGGACAAGGCCGACATGGCTAAGGCCAAGAAGATGATGACGCAGCTGCGCGACTTTGTACGTTACCACTTCTTTACCACTTCTGTCTATGCAGACAAGACTATCGAAGGCGGACGCTACCAATCACTCAGCTCTGACGCTACGGGTATTGCTAAAGAAGCTACTATTAGCGGAGGAAGCGATCGTCTGACGGTCACCGACCTCAGCAATCACAGCGTAACCATCGATGCCACCAACTCTTCGAAAATGGTCAACAAGATGGCACGCGACTATTGGTTGGGCAAGCGAAATGCTAGCGGTAACATCATTCCTGCTGATGCAAAGAACGCCACAGCCATCTACACTTCGTCGTTCTGCGCCATCCATCAGATTTCGGAGCCTCTCTACAATTCTAAGTCAGGACGCTTTGACCAATAATAACATACTACGAACTCTAAAGATCAAGATACAATGAATATCAAGAAAGTCATATTTGCCACTCTGTTTGCTGTAGTCAGCCAACTGGCAATGGCTCAGGGAGTGCGCGTATCGGGTACCGTAACCGACGACGACGGCCCCATCATGATGGGTAACGTCGTAGAGCGCGATGCCAACAACCGTATCGTATCGGCCACACAGACTGACTTCAACGGTAACTTCTCGCTGCAAATCAAGAATACCAAGAACAAGCTGGTGTTCTCGTACGTAGGCGACAAGACCCAGGTACTGTCTATAGGCAACAAAACGGTCTTCAACGTAAAGTTGCAGCCCGAAGGTCATGCCATCCAGGAAGTCGTTGTCAAGGGACGCCGTGGCAACTCCGGTGGTCTGATGTTGCAGAAGAAGGAAATCTCCGTTTCGCAGCAGGTCATGAACATGGAGCAGGTTGAAGGTCTGGCCTTCACCTCTGCCGACGAAGCCCTGCAAGGTGAGATTGCTGGTCTGGACATCGTCTCCAACTCTGGTAACCTCGGTGCAGGTTCGCAGATGCGTCTGCGTGGTGTCACCACGTTGTCAGCCAATGCTAACCCGCTGATTGTCGTTGACGACAAGATTTTTGATAACCCTGACGAGGACTTCGACTTCGCCAATGCTGACGAGGAGCAGTACTCTTCACTGTTGTCCGTCAATGTCGAGGATATTGCTAGCATCACCGTCCTGAAGGATGCCGCCGCAACAGCCATTTGGGGTTCACGCGGTTCCAATGGTGTCATCATGATTACCACCAAGCGTGGTTCGCGTGGTGTGCCCCGTATCAATTTCTCGTATAAGTTCACCGGAACCTGGCAGCCCGAAAGCTACAAGCTGCTGAATGGTGACGACTATACCATGCTGATGAAGGAGGAGTTTTACAACCCCACTCAGCAGGCAGACCGCACCCTGAACATCGCTGAGCTCAACTACGACAAGAGCGGCTATGCAGATTGGGAGAACTGGAACAATAATACCGACTGGGTAGATGCCGTCAAGCAGTTTGGTGCCATGCACGACATCAGCATGAACGTCACCGGTGGTGGACAGAAGGCTCAGTTCCGCATTTCTGCCGGTTACAAGCACCAGACAGGTTCTATCATCCAACAGAAATTCCAGCAGTTCACCACCCGTATGGCACTGGACTATAACGTGTCAGACCGCATCCGTTTCATCACGAACTTTGCGCTGACCTATACCAACAACTACAAGAACTACGAGGGCAAGATTAACGGTGTCAACCACCAGAGTCTGCTGGCTATTGCCCAGCAGCAGGCACCGAATATGAGTATCTATCGTCAGGATGCCAATGGTAACGACACCGATGAATACTTCCTGATGAACACGACAGCGCCTAACCGTAATGTGACACCTTATGACGGTCCGTACTCCAGCTACGACTTGTCGAATATTTACAACTTAGGCAACCCCGTAGCCATCGGTAATCTGGCATGGATTAAGGACCAGACCTACCGTCTGACCCCTGACTTCACCATCAAATACGAGATTCTAGGTACCGAGGCAGAGAAGAGTCGTCTGACCTTCAACGGTCGTGTCGATTTCGATATTTTTGCTGAGTCGAAGCCAACCTACTGGCCGGCAGCCCTGTCGAATGCCCAATGGACTTCCTCAGAGTATAACCTGACCACCAACTACGAGTTTAACCGCATGAAGATTGGCGGTCGTGCAGAGTTGGTCTACACACCTTATTTTAAAAATAAGGATTTCTCAGCTACCATGCTGCTGCGCTATGAGATGAGCACGCAAAACAGCAACAACCAGACGGTCATCATGAACCACCTGCCCAACGACATCACGTCGTCGACAGTCAATGCTGCCCCTGGTACACCCAGCAGTAGTAATAGCCGTTCGAACTCACAGAACATCCTTTACAATGCACATTTCGGATACAAGGACGGCCGCTACAGCATAGGATTCTCGCTGCGCGCCGACGGTGACTCGAAGTTCGGTCCTAAGAACAAGTGGGCTTACTTCCCCGGTGTCTCACTGCGTTATAATATCAGTGAGGAGCCATTCATGAAGTGGAGCAATAAGGTGGTCTCCATGTTAGGTCTGCGTGCCTCCTGGGGTATCGTTGGTAAGGCTCCTGATAAAGACTATCTGTTCTACAACAGCTACAACACCTCAGCAGGTACCTATGGTAAGGGAAACAGCAATCTGGCAACTGTCGCCACCCTCAATGGCTTGAAGCTAGACGACCTGCGTTGGGAGAAGACCACCTCGTATAACTTCGGTTTCAACCTCGGCCTTCTCAACGACCGTATCGAGATTGACTTCGACTACTATTTCAAAGACACCAGAGACCTGCTAATGGCGAATGTCAATATTCCATCATACACAGGTTTCCCAACTGTAGCCTACGCTAACGTGGGGCGCATGACCAACCAGGGATGGGAGTTGAACCTTACCGCCAAGAAATTCATCAAGATAGGCAAATTCTCTGCTGACTTTGGCTTTAACATCTCACAGAACGAGAACGTGCTGAAGGAGATGGACGAAAGCGTACTGCAGTCTATCAATGGTACCACATGGAACTATGGCGACCGCGGTTCCTACCCTGTCCGCGTTCAGCTAAACAACCCATTGGGTTCCATCTACGGTTTCCGCTATCAGGGCGTCTATCAGTACAGCTACGACTACCTACAGAACTATCAGAAAGAGAACGGTCTGAGCACTGCTGAATATGAGGACTGGATTAACTCGTTCCTCGCCAGCGGCAAGACGGCTCCTATCGCAGTGGGTTCCGACGGCAAGGTTATCATGGATACCAATACTGGTCAGCCCCAACGCATGAAGTATGCGTACAGCCAGATTACTGAGAACGGTCATCCGGGTTACAACTTCCAAGGTGGTGATGCCATCTACGAGGATATCAACCACGATGGTGAAATCAACGCCCTCGATATCGTATACCTCGGCAACTCGCTGCCAAAGGTCAGCGGTGGTTTCAACCTCTCACTCAACTATGCCAACTTCTTTGTCAAAGCGCGTTTCAACTACCGTTTCGGCAGCAAGATTGTCAACCTTGCCCGTATGAATCTGGAGAATATGTACAGCACCAGCAACCAGAGTACTACCGTCAACTACCGTTGGCGTAAGGACGGTGACGACACACCAATGCCGCGTGCCCTCTACCAGACTGGTTACAACTGGCAGAACTCAAGCCGCTACGTGGAAGACGGCAGTTTCGTACGTTTCCAGAACCTGCAGATAGGTTACAGATTCGATACCAAGATGATCAAGAAGTGGGGTCTGAACCAGCTTCAGATCTATGCTTCACTGAACAACCTCTACTTGTGGACCAAGTACAGCGGTGTGGATCCTGAAGTCTCTGCCCGCGGCTATAGCCCTGCTCTCGACACGTCAAAGACTCCACGCTCGAAGCAGTTTACGATGACCTTAAACTTAGGATTCTAAAGATATGAATACGATGAAGAAATATATATTAATGTTGTTCGCAGGACTGACACTCGTGTCATGCATGGACACGATTATCCTGCCCGATGACAAGACCGTCGACGAAGACTTCTGGAAGAGCAAGGAAGACGTCGCCATGATGGTCAACGGAGCATATGCCGCCATGACATCGAATGATGTGTTAGAACGGCTGATTGTCTGGGGTGACTTCCGCACAGACGAGGTGAACCGTAACAACTCCGTAACGGACATCAGTACACAGACACAGTCACTCGACGAGATTGCAGCCGTAAATATACAGACCACCAATGCGTATGCCACCTGGTCGGCATTCTACGAAGTCATTAACCGTTGTAATATCGTGCTGACCCGTGCCGGTGAGGTATTGGGAGTAGACCCGAACTACACAGACGGTGACTATCAGGTAGACCGTTCTCAGATGCTGGCACTTCGTGCCCTCTGCTACTTCTACCTGGTACGCAACTTCCGTGATGTACCCTACTACACCGAGGCATACATGACCAGCAGTCAGGAAACTGACATTCCTCAGTCGTCACCGGCCTATATTATTGACCAGTGCATCAGTGATTTGGAAGGATGTGTATCAACCTCCATGTCATCACGCAGCTTTAATGACTGGCGTCGTGTAGGATGGTTCACCACAGATGGTATTAACGCCCTATTGGCAGACCTCTATCTGTGGCGTGCCTCAGTCATGCATAACGCTGCAGACTACCAGAGTTGCATTGACATCTGCGACCGTATCATCGAGTCAAAGAAAAGCCAGCACGCACGTAAACGCACAGAAACAACAGAGGTAGAATATCCGCTGGCAGAAGCTGAAGATATGTACTATGACTTGTTTGTCAAACAGAATGCCGAAGAGAGTATCTTCGAGCTGCAGTGCCGCAGTAATCTGCCAGTATGCCAGTACTACTGGAAATACAAAAGTGCTACCGGTTCCGCTGGTATGGGATGGTTCAAGGCCACAACACTTTTTGGTGGAACTGCCTCCATTTACAACACTGAGACGAGCGTAAGCAACAACAACCTATATAGTGCTACCGACCTGCGCTACTACGCAGCTTGCTACCTCCCTACTTCATCTGAGGACTCTTATGACATCCGCAAGATTATCTCCGAAAATCGTGTTATAGACAAGACGGCTACCAAGAAGCGTGAGGAATACGCCTATGGCGGAATGGACCGCAACTATATTATCTACCGACTGACCGACGTCATGCTGATGAAGGCCGAAGCACTTGTCCAGCTGGCTGCAGACATCCCTGAAGAAGCTACCGACGACGAGAAGACAGCCATTAACACCAGCAATGCGAGTGTACTACGCCCGGCATTCAACATGATACAGGCCGTCAACACACGTGCACTATACAGAGAGGACAAGGGTGACTCAATGAAGTGGGATGCATTCAAAGGATTGTCAAAGTTGGAGTTTGAAAGACTGGTTTTGCAAGAGCGTCTGCGTGAGTTCTGTTTCGAGGGACGTCGCTGGTACGACTTGCTCCGCTACAACTACCGTCACGTTGAAGGAACCAACTACAATAGCATCCTTGCTGACCAGGGTGCATTGGTCAAAATCTATGATGACATGCTGGAGCTGATGACCCGCAAACGTGGTACGGAGGCAAGCGGTGTAAAAGCCAAAATGCAAAATGAGGCCTATCTGTATCTGCCCATACCAAACAGAGACATCCAGATAAGTCCACAGCTACGCCAAAACCCAGCATATGGTGACTCCAATGAATATGAGAAAAACTACTAATACGAAGGAGGACTAAACATGAAAAAAAATCTTTTTAAGAATATGAGCAGAATGGTCATGGCGCTGGCAACCGTTAGCACCATAGCGTTGACAAGCTGTAACCCAGAGCCCGACGAATCAGACCTGTTCACTGCTACCGGTGAGACTGCTGCAGATTTCATCAAGCGCAAGTCGTACCTGTCTTCGTTCAACGACATATTAGCCAAGGCGGGACTGGATCGCAACCTGTCTGCATATGGTGTGTACACCTGCTTTGCCCCCAACAACGATGCTGTAGAGGCTTATGTAAAGAAACTGTACAACGATACAGAAGCTAAGACACCTCACAACGGACTAGCTGAAGAGAGTGTTGAGGCACTAATAGCCAATGACAGCTTGTGTAGGGACATTGCCCTGTATCACTTACTCGCCAGTGAGGCTATGACGACTACTGATATTGGTATCAGCAGCCGTAATATCAATACCATGCTGCGTATTCCGATTAACAGTGACGGTACAACAGGAAAAATCATGCTGAACAAGTCGGCTACCATTATACAAGGTGACTCAATAGTCACCAATGGTGTAGTTCACGTCATAGACTCTGTCATTCCCCGTAATACGAGACTGATAGCTGAGGAACTGAACCGCATGAGCCAGTTTAGTATCTTTGCTGAAGCACTGGAAATTACCGGACTGGCCGACTCGTTGGCCAAGATAAGAAAAGATGTAGAGTATACGATAACGGACTCTAAGGATACAGATGGTGCTGAACTGTATCATCCGACTGAGTGCAAGGTGATGTACACACTCTTTGCCGAGCCGAACGAAGTAATGGCAAAGAAAGGCATCAATAATCTTCAAGACTTGATTCAATATGCCAACAGCATCTATGGTAGCGCATCCGACTGGTACGACTACGTCAGAGAAAAAGGCATTACCATCAGCACTGGGGATGATTATACCAACCGTTTCAACGCGCTGAACATGTTCGTAGCCTACCACATCTTATATGCCGGTATGCCAGAGGACGAACTGGTCTACGAACGTAGCAGCAAGTGGCAGAAAGCACAGACATGGAACTTCTGTAATGGTGGTCAGCCCTTTGACTACTATGAGACCATGCTTCCCAACACCATCCTCAAGATATGGCAGCCTGAACCACTACAGGCTAAGAAGACACTGTACATCAACCGCTGTATAGCCATGAATACGCTGACCGACGAGGTAGGAACAATGGGATCAGAAGCTATGCATCCGCTAATAACAGGTGAAGGACTGAATGTCAAGATTAACCGCACCTCGGACAAGCAGGCCAACATTCCCTGGAACATACAGACCTTTAACGGCTATATCCACAGCATCCAGGACATGCTTGTCTATACGGAAGATGTACCCAAAAAAGTATTGCATGAGCGTATGCGTTTCGATTCGACTACCTTCCTGGTAGAGTTTATAAACAATGGTATCCGTATGTCAAGCAACGCAGAGATGAAAGCATTGAATGGTGGTGGTAGTGGTGCCCGCGTGGCTTTCCCACTAAACTACTTCGACAATGTCGTCAGCTACACCTCCGAGAACCGTTTCCGCTACAACATCAAGGGTGCCTACAACGCATGGCAGTCGGATACTTTCCAAGGATGGGGTAACGGCTATGACCTCGCCATCAAATTGCCGCCAATACCAACGGGAACTTACGAGTTCCGTATCTTCTATACGCCAATGTCACACGGTGGCATGATGCAGTTCTATATGGGTAATAGCAAGAGCCAGCAGTCGATGATGGCCCTTGACATCCCGCTCGATGTACGTATCCCCAAGGATGACCCCCGCATTGGTTCGACACCGTTCTACGACGAGGATGATCTGGGTATTGCATCCGATCAGGCACTACGCAACCGTGGCTACATGCGTGGACTATACAGCTACGTAGACCACCCAGAGTACCAAGATGGCAATGCTACCAACCACAACATGCGCTCCGACGCACGAAACGCTTCGTTCCGTAAGCTCTTCCAGCCACAAATGTACCGCCAGAGTGACGAACACTGGTTCCGCATCAAGACCGTCATCACCGGTAATCCTGACCTGAAGTGGCAGTTTGACTACATTGAGTTCATGCCAATGGACTTGCTGAACAGAGACGACGTGGCTGAAGACTGGTTCTAATCTGAGATTAACGGTTAAAGATTAAAGTTTAAAGATTATGAAGAATAACAAATATATAGGACTGATGATGGCAGCAGCGATGCTGGCTGCCACATCATGCTCCGATTTCAACGACTATAACGAGGTGCCGAGTGATGCACTGCCTGAGGGCAACCAGACATTGTGGCAGAACATCTCCAGCAATCAGGACCTGACGGACTTTGCAGATTTGGTAAAACAGGCCGGATTCGAAGCAGAGCTGGAAAAGTCACGTGCCTACACTATCTTCGCACCCAAGAACGGTTCGTTCGTCAAGTCGGAGTTTGAAGGCATGGAGAGTAAAGACCTGCTGCAGCAGTTTGTCAAGAACCACATCGCTGAGTATAACCACGTGGCTACTGGCGCTGTGAACATGCGCATCCACACACTCAACGAAAAGTCATACATCTTCGAGGGTAACGGCAAGTACACCTTTGCTGGCATAGACATCAGTAAGCCGAATATGCCAAGCAACAACGGTGTGATACACATGCTGGACAACTACGCACACTTCTACCCCAACCTGTATGAGTACTTGAAAGTGGCTGAGAATATAGACTCGCTACGCAACCACTTCATGCACTATGAAGTAACCTATCTCGACGAGGAAAACAGCGTAAAAGGTCCAATGGTCGACGGTATGCAGACGTACATCGACTCAGTGATGGTAACCTACAACAGTCTGTGCAACCGTTTAGGTGCAAGACTGGACAACGAGGACAGTACCTACACATTCATCATGCCTACGTCTGAAGCTTTCTCGAAATCGTATAAAAAGATTGCTACTTACTATAAATACGTAGATAACATAGAGATACAGGACGTACAGAACTACACCTCAGCAACTGATACCAAGATTAAAACTGTTAAAGTCAATTCTGACTACCAGACAGACTCGCTGACCCGAATGTCTATTGTGAACAACTTGATTTTCAGTAACAATGACCTCTATAACCAGTGGCTTGTAGGCAAGGGAGAGAATACTGACACCATCCGTTCTACCAGACGGACTAAGTTATCGAACCCTGAGGATCTCTTAACCAAATACATGGTAGGCGATGCAGTACCCATGAGCAACGGCTATGCACGGATTGTAGACAGCCTGGCTATCTATCCTTGGGAGGCCTACTGCCCTGAGCTGGAAATCAATCCAAGATCACTGAGTAATAAGTTTCCAAACAGCGTAAGCGAGAAAAAGGAATCTGTGCCTGATACACTGCTCAAGAAGGTATTTGGTGAAGACTTTGACAAGACAAGCTACAAGTATACAACGATTCTCGCAAACGGTGAAAGAACCAAGCCTGACTTCGCGATAGAGCTGCCTGGTGTCATGTCGACAACCTACAATTTCTATGTCGTACTGATGCCTTCAGCTTGGAAACAGTTTGGTAACGACCCGCGTCCCAATTGGCTGAACTTTGAACTCAACTACGCCAATGCAGCAGGAAAGGCTACCAAATACTATTTCAGTAAGCCCTATGCTGATGCAATTCTTTCAGGCGGTACACTCCCGGAACCTGCTAAAAGTGTCAGCTCGACGACAGCATTTACGAACGACCCCGAAAAAACAGATACAATCTTCATCGGACGTTTCACCTTCCCGATATCTTACAGCAACATAGGAGAATACTATCCAAGCATACGAGTCACCACGCCCATCAGCGTGTTCAATAAGAAACATTTAGAGACCTACAACCGTGACGTACGCTTGGCCGCCATCATACTGAAGCCTCTGGAATTGGACGAATTTGAAGCTAATAATAAATGAAAATGAAGCACACCATATTTAACGATTTACAGAATGCAGGTCAGAGACTTGCCTTCTGCCTGTTGTTTGCCGCTATCGCCGCTGCGCCTGCCATGGCACAGGACGAAGATGACATCGATGAAGTGCAGACAACTATCAAGCAGCCGAAACGCAACGAGAAGGTTGCACAGTATCCTACCGTGACGCTGCAAGGTGTGGTGACAGACCTGGCTACAAAGAAGCCTCTGTCAGGTGTACAGTTGCAGGCATTAGGACATATCCGCTATACAGCCATGACGGATGAGAACGGTGCTTTCACGATAAAAGTACCGACTTTCACTACGGCACTATACGTACACTCTCCGCAGTATATCCCACAGCAAGTGGCCATCATCGCCGGCAAGGAAGACCAGAAAGTGGAAATTCACATGCTGAGCGACAAGTTCGCCAATATGTATACCACAGGTACGGACTATACCGCCAAGGCCGAGGCACAGATTAACCGCTTTGGACTGACGGTGGACAACGAAATCACCAGTAAACTGGGTGCCGACATGCACAGTGTAATGCGCTCGGCAGCTCTTGATGGTGGTGCAACGATGTTCATCCGTGGTCTGAACAGTATTAATGCTGACGCACAGCCACTGATTGTCGTCGACGGTATCGAGATGGATATGCAGCGCGACCGCAACTCGCTCCACGCCGGACAGTATAACAACATGCTGGCCAACATCGACCCGAACGACGTAGAGAAGGTTACCGTCATGAAGAATGCTACTGCCCTGTATGGTGCTCGTGGTGCCAATGGTGTGGTATTCATCGAGACCAAACGAGGCCACTCGATGGCTACGCGTATCGATGCCAACATCTCGGCAGGTGTTACCTTCGTACCAAAGTCGCTGACCATGATGAACGCTGCCCAGTATCGCACCTATGCAACGGAACTATTAGGAACCGTTGAAGGCATCTCGGACCGCAAAATAGACTTCCGTTTCCTGAACGACGATCCCAACAAATCCTACTACCACACCTATCATAATGATACTGACTGGAATGACTTAGTCTACAAATCAGCACTGACCCAGAACTACAGCATTAATGTGCAGGGTGGTGATGACATTGGTATGTACAACCTCTCAGTAGGCTATACTAACGCCAAGTATGCTGCCAAGGAGAACTCTTTCGAACGTATGAATGTCCGTTTCAATACCGATATTAACATTCTGTGGAATCTGAAGACAAAGTTCGACATCTCAATTTCCCGTACGAACAATTACGTATTGGACAACGGTATGCCGGCAGACTTCACCACAGGTACCGTGGTATCACCTACCGTATTGGGCCTCATCAAGTCTCCACTAGTTGCTCCCTACCAGTACAACCAGATTCTGGGTGGTTTCTCCGAACTGCTCTCCGGAGCTGACGATCTTTTCTATCAGTTGTATAATACTCATACCTACGACTTGGCTAATCCAGTGTCGATTCTTGAGGGTGCTGTCGGTGATAATAAGAACAAGGCAGAGAACACCTATTTCAATGTACACGTAGCACCGACATACAGTTTCTCGCAGAACCTGTCACTGTCAGCACTCATCAGCTACACGCTGAACCGTAACGCACAACGCTACTTCCGTCCCTATTCGGATGTTCCCTCATTCAACATCCCAGGTGTCGGACGTGTATATGCCAAGACACAGTCGATGTTTGCCAAGGAGAACAACATCGTCGCCAAGTTGCAGGTAGACTGGAACAAGCAGTTAGGCAAACACTCTGTCGCAGCCTTTGCCGGTGCGCGCTATAACATCTTTACCTTCGACAGCAACGACGTGGCTGTACAGGCTTCAGGAAAGACCAGTGACAAGAATCCATCTTTGGACTGGGCCGGATTCCGCAACATTAGCGGTGCCAATGATGAGTGGAAGCAGATACAGTGGTACGGCAATGTAGACTATAACTACATGAACCGCTACTTTGCTACACTCTCGTTGCTTGCTGAGGCAAATAGCCGCTTCGGTAACGATGCTGACGGCATGAAGTTGTTTGGTGTTAAGTGGGCTTTCTTCCCCAGCATTCAGTTGGGATGGGTCATGACTAACGAGAATTGGTTCCCCAAGACCAACCTGGTGAACTACCTGCGTCTGAATGTCGGCTACGACCTAAGTGGCAACGACGGTATTTCGAACTATGCTGCCAAGACCAGCTATACCACAGTACGCTACAACGCATCTGCCATTGGTACGCAGTTGACCAATATCGGTAACGACAAGATTCAGTGGGAGAGCACCAAGAAACTGAACTTTGGTCTGCAGAGCTATCTGCTGGACAACCGCCTGGGTGTGAAGTTCGACTACTTCATCCACAAGACTGACAACCTGCTGACGCTGAAAGCTTTCTCAAACCCCATCGGTGGTATCAACCGCTACTGGAGCAATGGTGGCTCACTGCAGAACACAGGATACGAGTTGACTATCACAGGTAAGCCTGTTGTCTCGAAGGACTGGAACCTGGAAATCGGAGCCTCGATAGGTCACTATAAGAACGAAGTCAAGTCGCTACCCGACGGTGACTATACCACATCAGTCTATGGCGACAACAACATCTTGACCAGCGTAGGCAATCCCATCGCTATGTTCTATGGATACGAAACCGCAGGTGTCTTCGCTGACGATGCTACTGCACGCGTTGGTAATGTTACTGCTGACAACCCAGAGGGATATCTCTACATGACAGACGCTGCCGGACAGAAGAACTTCTTTAAGGCTGGTGACATACACTTTGTTGACCGCAACGGTGACGGTATCATAGACGCTAAGGACAAGACCATCATCGGTAATCCCAACCCCGACATCTATGGTAATATCTTTGCTACACTGTCATGGAAAGACCTGACACTGTCTATCGGCTTCAACTACTCAGTAGGCAACGATGTATACAACTACCAGCGCTCTATACTCACTGCCGGTTCTAACTTCTACAACCAACAAGTTTCTGAGGTTGGACGCTGGCGCTACGAGGGACAGCAGACTGAACTGCCACGTGCAGTATTCGGTGACCCCATGGGCAACAACCGTTTCAGTGACCGCTGGATAGAGGATGGCTCGTATCTGCGTCTGAAGACCGTACACCTCAGTTACCGCCTACCGATTCCAAGTTCATGGACATGGCTACAGGGCCTGACAGTATGGGCAGAGGCTCAGAACCTGCTCACCTTCACAAAGTATAAAGGCATTGATCCAGAGTTCTCTATTGGTAACAGCGCTTACTACCAAGGCATTGACTGTGGTAACATGCCACAAAGCCGTATGCTCACAGCTGGTGTGAAGATCAACCTCTAACAATGAGTTAAGAATTAAGAATTAAGAATTAAGAGATTATGAAAAAGATAGCAATTATAATTAGTGTAATCTGCGTCATCTGCGGTTCCTACTCTTGCTCGGACATGTTGGATGTTGAAAGTACACGTCAGAACATCGAACCGTCGATAGAAGACAAGACCGACTCGGTGTTCTATGCTTACGGCATCCTGCAGGCCATGCAGCAGTTGGCAGACCAGTATGTGTTCCAGGGTGAGCTGCGCGGTGAACTGGTGAAGACCACGAAAAATACCGACAACAACCTGCGTCAGTTGTATGACTATACGGCAACAACTGAGAACAAGTACGACTCAGCGTATGTGTACTACCGCGTCATCAATAACTGTAACTACTATATTACCTACTGCGATACTGCACAGTATAACGGTTCGACAAATGTGGTCATGGACAAGTATATTGCCACCCATGCCATCCGTGCCTGGGCCTACCTGCAACTGGCTCGCAACTATGGTAAGGTGCCGTTCTTTACAGAACCACTGACCAAAATTTCGGATATTGACAAGGACTACCCGGAACTGGACATCAACGGTATCCTTGCACAGTTAGCTCCAGACTTGGAGAGGTATGCAGCAAGATACTATAAAGTTCCCAATTTCGGTTATACAGGAAATACCGGTCCTTCTATTGGTTCACCGAACTGGGAGAGTGCAGCCAAGAACTTCTTACCTCGTTTGTGCTTTATTCCATTGAACGTAGTACTTGGTGATATGTATCTTGAAACAGGCGACTACGAATCTGCAGCACGCCACTTCGTCACCTACCTGACAAGACTCGCTGACCAAACAAAGACGAACTATATAGCACCAATGGCATCGAAAAATTCGGTAGGCCGCTTTGGCGATGACGACGACCTGCCTGACCGCAGCCAGATTGGTGCAACAGTGAATGGTACTGCATGGGCCTCCATTTGGTATAGTAACTCTGTGAGCGACATCATCACGTACATCCCCATGGCAACTACTGCCCAGAATGGACAAACCACACAGGTACCTCTTACCTTTGGCTTTAACTACTATGCGACCAAGGAAGAAACGGGTGGTGACCCATACGTTGACGAGATACAATTGTTACCCTCAGACGCAATGAACTTGTTATCGGACTCTACGGACTACTACTATTATGCAGCAACCGACAAATTGGATAAGTTCGACAGCATTAGAGTAGCCAAGGCCGGTGACATGCGAATGCGCAGCATCCTGCGCCAGACGCTGAATGCAGACACCATACAGCAGTGGATTGACAAGTACAAGTACGCTAACATCGTACTCTATCGTGTCAGCACTATTTGGCTGCGACTGGCTGAGTGTTTTAACCGTCTGGGAATGCCCGACGCTGCTTTTGCCATTCTCAAAGACGGTATTAACGCCAATATCCTGGAGCAGGCAGCTGATGGTTCTTACTACATGAATTACATCACAGAGGACACGCGTAACAAACTTCAGACCAACTATCCGCTGTTGTCTGACGAATACAGCAAGAAGTTTACGATTGACAACATATCTGGTATCCACACCCACGGTGCCGGACGTGCTGCTAGCGATTGTCCGGGCACAAACGGTGTTGGTGGCAATACCTACCACACAGGTAAGTCGCCCTACCAGTACGACCGCGTTATCGGTAAGAAGCTGAAGGAGCTGGCTGATGCTGGTGTTGCAGTAGGAACAACTAAGAACGACACCATCAACGCTGTTGAGGACTTGCTGTGCGACGAGTATGCACTGGAATTAGCCTTCGAAGGTTGCCGTTACTACGACCTGTTACGAATAGCCAGTCATAAGAACCGTGCCGGACTCTATGGTGCTAACTATGGCGATATGTGGTTGACCCGCAAACTTGGCTACAAGGGATGGACACCCGATAAGAAATACCTGCCATTCAAGTAAAAAGATAACAACAGATGAAAAATATCACACTAACATTACTCCTGTCGGCATTGCTGCCGATGGGAGTTTTTTCTCAAAAACCCACCGACACTCCTACAAGCCAGATGGAGAAGCTGGACCGTGGTCTGGTGGTTATTCCCTACAATCTGTTTGGAGGTCACTTCGTCAGCTGGCGCCTACTCGGTACTGACGATGCCAATACCACCTTCGAACTGCTAAAAAACGGAGAGTCAGTAAAGAGCAACATCTACCAGACTACGTCGGTGCGTCTTACGGGTGGAAAGGCTACGGATAAGTATCAAGTGGTGACGTACCGTCATGGTAAGGTTATAGAGACCACACCCGAAGTAAGTCCTTGGTCGAAATACTATCTGGAAGTAAAACTCGACAAGCCTGCAGATGGTCAGGACTACTCCTATTCCCCCAACGACTGCAGTGTGGGCGATGTGGATGGTGACGGACAGTACGAAATCTTCGTAAAATGGGATCCATCCAACTCGAAGGACAACTCGCAAAACGGCGTAACAGGTATCGTCTATATAGACTGTTACAAATTGGACGGCACAAAACTGTGGCGCATCGACCTTGGAAAGAACATCCGTGCGGGAGCCCACTACACACAATTCATGGTATACGACTTTGACGGTGACGGAAAGGCTGAGATGATGTGCAAGACAGCCCCTGGTTCAAAGGATGGAGAAGGAGACTACGTCAACCAAGCTGCTACCGACGAGAACATCAAGGCAGCAAGCAATACCAAGAACTGGGTAACCGAAAGCTCCGGACGCATCAATGGCGGGCACGAATATCTGACGGTTTTCGAAGGAATGACGGGTAAAGCTATCCATACCATTGCTTACTATCCTAATCGTAATGCAAAAGCAGCGCTGAGCGAGGCACAAGGAACTTTCAACTGGGACGACCGCTCAGGTAAGAGCGACTTAGGCAGTTACGGCAATCGTGGTGAACGCTACCTGGCTTGCGTAGCCTACCTTGCAGGCGCAGACAAGAACCCCAGTGGTGTATTCGTACGTGGATACTACACCTATTCTTATTTGTGGGCTGTCGATTTTGACGGTCAACAGTTGAAGACGCGCTGGCTGCACAGTTCAGACCAAAAGACCACATACCGGCTGATGGATGCTAACGGCAACGAGCAGAGACTGAAGGGTACGACTTGCAGCTCTGGACTTGGACGTAACACCATGTATGCTAACGGAAACCACAACTTGTCGTGTGCTGACGTTGATGGTGACGGAAAAGATGAGATTATCTTTGGTTCGGCAGCTCTCGATGATGATGGACAGATGCTATATGCCGTAGGTTTCGGTCATGGTGATGCCATACACCTGGGCGACATGCTACCTGACCGTCCAGGACTGGAGTTATTCGATGTACACGAGGAGAAAGGAGACTATGCTTGGGACTTGCACGATGCTGCAACAGGTGAAATCATTTGGAAGGGTGGACAGAAAGGCGCCGACAATGGTCGTGGCTGTGCTGCAGATATTGTGGCTAGCACTAAAGGTTATGAATTCTGGTCGGCTTATGGTGGCTTTGATAATACCAGCAGAAACCAAAATCCGTTCAATGCCGTCTCAGGCGAACAAGCAGCGAATAGTAAGCCATCTATGAATTTCCGTATCTACTGGGATGGTGATGCACAGGACGAACTGTTAGATGGCACTACCATCACTAAATATGGCGGTTCAACACTTGGTGTAGGAAGTAGCAGTAATGCCACCTCCGGACAGTCGAACAACAGCACCAAGGCAACGCCTAACCTCAGTGTCGATCTTTTTGGCGACTGGCGCGAGGAGTTGATTGTAAGAAATAGTACTGACGATGCCTTGAACATCTATTCAACGGCAACTACAACAAATTATCGCGTACCTACATTGATGCACGACCATACCTACCGTATGGGCATCGCCTGGCAGAACGTGGCCTACAACCAGCCGCCCCATCTGGGTTACTACCTACCCGACTACATCAAGTCGTTCCAAGGCAATGATCCTACAGGCATTGTAGAGATCAGAGATCAGAAGGAAGAAGGAAGAGGTGTTTTCTATAACCTCGCTGGTCAGCGCGTCAACAAGAATGCAAAAGGCATTCTCATCCAAAACGGCAAAAAGGTCATGATAAAGTGATGAAGTAATCACATCATTACGACTTAGTCGCAATGCATAATACGATAAAAAATCCCCAACGTCATCGAGGCGTTGGGGATTTCCTGTTTGTGCAGCTTACGCTTTACTTCAATACCTTTTGGCTGCGAATGCTACCGTCAGGCATCTGCATCTGCATGATGTAAAGGCCGCGCTCAGGCGTTGTCACACGATGACCACCAAGTGTATAGTAGCTGACACGTACTGGAGCGACATCGTTCTTGTAGTCGACGATGCCACTTGTACCACCGAAGTGATATTCCACATAGATGATGACGCATTGCTGCTCACCAGTATTAGTGAAGGTGAACTTGTCGGGTACGTTGTTAAGCGTGAACGACACAGCGTTGGGATCGGGATTGGTCTTCGTGAGGTCGAGTACAGTAGTCGTTGTTTCGTCGTAGCTTACGCCTGCTACCTCTTTCCAGTAGCTGGTGCGACTAGAACTGTTAGTTCCTACCACACTGAAGAGTGTTACCTTCGTAGCTTTTGCTCCTTCGGGCATGAATACAGTATTCTGTGCACCGTTTGAGCACTTGATCGGTGTACGTAGAAGTGTCTCACCCTTATAGGGTATTGACATTTTGGGATTGGTACTGCCAGCAGAATAGGCCTTTGCCAAGTTTCCTGTGCAAACAAGTGAGAAACCGTATGCCTCGTCATTTTCCGCTCCCACCATCATATTCTTGTAAGTGCTGTTGTCATACGACTGGGCCACCATGTTGCCCCATGCCAATAGGGCAGTTTTGGTTTCACCGGCAGGCTGTGGATCTGTGCCTGACTGATCATCAGGTTTTTCTTCGCCACCAACAACCTTCAGGATGCCATCAGTATAGAGTTTCGAGATGTCCCAGGTCTGTCCCTCGCCCGGCGTCTCAGGCAGGATCTGTGCGAAGGTGCCGGTGATGGTACCGCCCGACAGGTCAAACACCTGATACTCAGTACCATTATAAGGTGCCTCGGCCCAGCCCTCGCCATCATTCATCTTCAGCGTCGCCGTTGAACTGATGGTCGTAGTACCCTTCAGCGTGATGGTGTTACACTTCTCACGGTCGGCCAGCACGTTGAGCGTGGCTGTGCCATTCAGTTTCAGCGTGCTGCCGAAGGTCAGTCCCTGACCGTTGACCAGCGTATCGCCAGCCTGCAGACAGCCTCCTGTGTTGATGGTGGTGGCCGAAGCCAGCGTGCCGAAGCCGGCCAGCGTAGCCCCCGTGCGTACGGTCACGGCGCCCGTGCCCGTATGCTTGCCGTTCACGATCAGTCGGCCCTTCGTTACGTATGTCGTGCCACTATAGACATTATCGCCCGTCAGACGCCAGTCGCCTGAGCCCTGCTTCTCAATATTCGTAGTGCCCGGGTGCGAGCCTGCCTGGTCGTTATTGTCAATGATGCCATTAAAGGTCTCATCGGTGTTAGCACCGCCTACAATCCATGTGCCACTGCCCTTGGCCTTTACGTTGAAGCCAGACAGTTTGGAGCCGGCCTCACCCGAAAGACCACCCAGATAGTACGTCGATTCGTTTTTCGCGCCATTGATGGCCGTGCCGCTCTTGGCATAGATCGTGGCATTCTTGACGCCCACGCCATTGCGGATGGCAAACTGTCGGTTGCTGCCGTTATTGCCAGCCTTGGTGATTATCAACTTACCGGTGAAATTATCCCAGTTGCCCTCGATATACTCACGCAGATAGGTAACCCCCCACTCCAGTGTTCCATTGCCACTGACCGTACACTTGTTGGTATTCCAGAGGTCGAAATACATGGTTGAGGTCGTACCTTCCTGAGCCTCGATGGGGAAGTTATAGGTGACGCTCGACTCGTTTTTACCCACGGTAGAGAACTTACCGCCAGCCATCACGAGTTTCGAGGCCGTGCCGATACCCTTGTCGGAAATATCCTTTGTAGCCAGTTTCACCTCGCCACCCTTTATCACCAGGTCACCATCAAAGTTAAAGAAGTTTGCGGTATTTACCAGCATCTGTCCTTCACCGCCAATCTCCAGGTTGCCCTGTCCCTCCATGCTTCCGCTCATGGTCACCACGGTGCCGCTGTTGGCGATATTAAACTCCGTGTCGCTATAGAGCGTAGCCGAACGGTTGGTTGCGGTCGAAGCACCAGTGTATTGATACACGCCGCCGTCCATCACCCAGTTCTGTGCAAACTCCTGGCTCATGCCCAGGCCGCTGGCGATGCCGCCGTTCTTCAGTGTCGAGAACTCCCACGTACCCTTATGGAGTACTGAGGCACCCTCGTACTGCTGGTCTGTGGCGATGGTCAGGGTGCCGTTGCCCGTCTTGTTCATCGACGCCGCACCGCTGATATAGCCTGTGCCGCCAATCGTAACGTTAGCATCGGAGCGCACCACGACGGCCGTCTTGGGCGTGGCCTCAGTCAGCGTGATGGTCTCGTCGGTGGCCGGACTGATGAGCCACTCACCGTCGCCATTACCGTCAAAGGTCTCTGCGTCGATGATGTCCACCTGCTCCGGACGCGTCTTCACCGTCATCTCGGGCGTATAAGCCGAGTTCTCCTCGCCCAGGAAGGCACAGACGCGCACCACGTATGCCTTGGCGGGCTCCAGTTGAGCGTCTTCAATCGTGAACGTGTTCACGCCGGTCTGTGTGCGTCCAGCCTCTACGAAGGCGCCATCCTTCTGTATTTCCACGATGAAGCCTTCCTCGTTATCCGAATAGTCGGCCCACGAGAGCGTCAGGCTGTTGGTGGTCGAAGCCGCCAGCGACAGCATCAGCGGCGCACGCAGGAAGAACTGACGGTCGGCCTTGGTAATAGAGTTGATATAGTTCTCAATATTGGCATAGCCATTGTCGGCAATGGTCATGGCATCGTTGGCGGCGGGATTGCAGCCGTTGGCCGTCTCCCATGCGTCGGGCATACCGTCACCGTCGGTGTCGACAGGCTTCTTACCGGCAAACATGCTCCATGTCGTGGGCACGCCGATGGGCAGTTCGTTCTCGTTGGTGATGAGTTTGCCTTTCTTGCCGAACGACAGTACCTCATCGACCATATAGCAGTCGGCCAAGTCACGGTAAGGCAGCGAGGCACCGACCTCAGGTAGCAGTTTCTCTACGAGATCCTGGGCCGCCCATTTCTCTAGTTCAGGATAAGCATAGGGGGTTGTCTGACGGTCACCGCCGCCGTCACCAGTAAACTCTGTGGGATTGTAGATGCCATCGCGGTTCGCGTCCTGCCAGTTGTCAGCCCCATAGAAATGGAAGTCGCTGTTGCCGCCCGTAAGGCCATTGCCACCCACGGCAGGTCCGTTGATGAAGAGGTTTCCTTCGATGTTCACATAACTCGAACCCTGCGAGTCGCCGCCCATGTTATAGGCTGCATTCTTCCAGTTGTACACCATGTTGTTCACATACTGGTTGATGCCCTTCACCTTGAAGTTACGTGTAGAGTTGTCCACCAGCAGGATGCGGTAGAGCGTGATATTCTCAGCCTGCATCAGTCCGCCGGCCGAGTGTGTCATCAGGCCCTGTCCCACTATCGAGTTCATCAGGGTGATGTTCTGCGGGGCCGTGCCTTTGTTGTCCCAGTTGATGGAGAAGTTCTCGTCCTGTCCCCATGCGAAGGAACAGTGGTCGAAAATCATGTTCTGACCGTTGGCAATACCTGCAGCATCTTTTCCATTAGTGCCTACAGCACCCATGCGGAAACGCATGTAGCGACAAATGATATTGTCGGCACCACTGAACGATACACCGTCACCATAGACGGTGATACCCTCACCTGGAGCCGTCTGTCCAGCCACATAGAGATTGTTCTTAAACACGATACGAGAGTTGATGCGAATCACACCACTCACGTCGAACACCACGATACGGTTCGGCTGACTGACGGCGTCGCGCAAAGAACCGCTACCACTATCGTTCAGATTGGTCACATGGTAGACCGTACCCTTTCGGCCACCCTCTGCATATCTTCCCCAGCCCTGTGCACCAGGGAAGGCCAACTGCTGGGCACTCATGGTGGCACAAACAGCGAGCAATGCTAAAATACTCTTTATTCTCATTGTCTTATCTAATTACTGTTTTCTTTCCTCTATTAATATACAAGCCGGGCTTTGCGGGCATACCAGTCAGTCTGCGACCGTCAAGCGTATACCAGCTATCGTCCTGTCTTCCCGTCTTCTCGTCTTCCTGTATTCCTACTATCCCAGTATCAATCTTACCGCTGATGTAGTCAGGCAGGTAGTAGCCTAGGTGTGGTGGCTGGTTGTAGGCACAGTTCTGCCAAGCAATGCCCATGCGGTAGACATGGTCGTGCATGAGCGTGGGAACAGCATAAGTCGTCGGAGTCCACGTAGTGAAGAGCATCACCTCAGAAGAGTCTTTCTTATTCCACATAATCAGTTCCTCGCGCCAGTCACCGAGAATGTCGGCCTGCAGACAAGGTGTAGCCTTAGTATAGTTGGCTGACTGGGCGTTGTTATAGGTTGTAGAATTAAAGCTTATGACGGACGAGAAACTGCTACCCGACCACTTTTCGACCTTCGGGTTTGCCTGTGCCGACTGGTCCCATACGCCGGTTGTCTTGTCATAGCTATACGAGCCGTCGAACAACTGGTCCTGGTACGAGCCGTCCCAATAAATACGGTAGTTAACGGAGGGGTTCTTGCTGATAACTTTATTACCACTGACTGCATTGCGCGGATTACGCTCATCGCTCGACCAGAACTCATAGCCGTCCTTACCCGTCAAGTCGCCAGCCATGCCTCGGCCGTTATCGATACCAGCATTGCCACCGTGCCAGATGATTTCACCAGTACGTGCATCGTGTACATCCCACGAGCCATGCTTGGCAACAAGCTTCTCCTCGTGGACATCGAACACTTGCAGACCCTCACGGTCGGGAATCATTTTGCCCACATGCATGGCATCGCCATGGCCGTAACCCGTGGCATAGAGCAATGTACCATCATTGTCAAGAGCTCCGGCACCATAGAGAATCTCGTCGCATCCGTCACCATCGACATCAGCCACCGAGAGGTTATGATTGCCATTGGCATACAGCGTGTTGCTACCCACGATGCCACTCTCTTCACGGTCCGTGTCAGCGACATTGCCGGTATTCTTCGCAGCAGTCTTAATAGGAATGCGCTTGACAACATCACCATCAACGGTAATCTCCGCACCTATCTGACCGTCCGCCCACTTCGAGGCGAACACCAGCCACTGCGTTTTACTGGGTGAGCAGTGCAGCCACTCAGTATGCAGGCGTGTGCCGTCGAAGCTGACAGCCCATACGTAGGCTTGGGTATAGTAGCCGCGGCAGAAAATACCACAGGCGGGTTTGTCGGCACCGTTGATATGTGCAACAGCACCGAGGAAGCGCTCTGAGCGGTTACCGTAATTGTCGCCCCAGAAACCTGAGGGATAGCTGCTCACCTTGCCCAATTCGTTGCCGCCTTCGGTAGCAGTTGAACCAGAAGGAGTCTGCTTACCTGTGCCAGCACGTCCTGGCAGGTACCACGTGGTATGGATGGCACGTCCTGTCTGTCCGTCGAATACCGTCAGGTATTCTGGTCCCTGTAGGATATGGCCACCGCTATTGCGGTAATCCTTTGTATTGTCGTGTCCCTTAATGGTGACATCAGTAGCGGCTTGGTTGACATAGTTGCCCTGACCATCCTTGGAGCCAGCGGCTGTCTTACACATCATCTCGGCTTTGCCATCTCCATCAAAGTCGTAGACCATGAACTGCGTGTAATGAGCACCGTCACGAATGTTCACACCCAGATCCACACGCCAGAGTAATTGACAATTTTCCTCCTTCGTCACGTCAATCTTATAGCAGTCGATAAAGGTGTTTCCTGTATATCCAAGTGAACGGGAGTTATCCTGTGCATGTGTACTCTCCCACTTCAGGAACAGCTCGTACTGTCCGTCACCGTCAACATCGCCCACCGACATATCGTTAGGATAGTAGGCATAGCTCGACACGTTAGGACCCACTTCGATATCACTATTAGTCCATTTCGAGTCGACACCACCGGCTGGACGGTTCAGCTTCATGGTAAGGTACTTCACGCCCTTACCCCACGAAGTTACTTCGGCAGAGGTCTCTGCCACGGTACCATTCACCTTTGTGACCACCTGATACTTGGCGGTCTCTGAGCCTTGTTTGTCCTCGTAGTTCGTCACCTTCAGGTCGCTGGCAATCACCGTGCCATCACGTAACACGTCGAAGGTTGTCGTCGATTTGTCGTCTGTACCCAACAGACGCCAGCTAAGGAATACGTTTTTACCAAAGTAGCTGGTGTGGATAGCCACCAGTCCACGGTCCAACTTTTCCATCTGACTGACGGGAGTCACTTGTGCACTACTGCAGATGACAATTGTAGCCAGCAATAACAGTATGTAGCGTCGTAGTTTGTTCATATTGTTAGTTTTTAGAGTTTGTTTCGCGTACCTTATATTATGGGGACAAAGGTACAAAAAAATCGGCACTCCACCAAATGAGTGCCGATTTTTAACGTATTCTTGTGTATTTGGGAATTATTTCACCATTACCTTCTTAACAGTTCCATCACCATTGACGACGATGTTCAGACCACGGCGCAGCGTCTGCTGACGAATACCATTGATATTGTAGATACCCATTGTGGTCTTAGTCTTATAGTCTGCAACGGTCTCAATGCCGGTCAACTCATTGTTGAGGTCCTCAAGGAGAGCCTTTGACTTCTCACCCTGGTTAGCAATATATATGTCGAAGACCTTGGCACCACCAGAAGCCTCTGTCTGAGTCACACGTACATAAACTTCATCTGTACCATCGTATGCAGCAGAGAATTTACCCCACATACGGCTTGCACCCGTCTTGGCAATCTCACCAATGGTCTTCCACTCAGCGCCATCGGCAGATACCTGTACCAACAATGGACCACCTGCCATATTAGCCAGAACGACAACATCCAGCGGAGCCTGATATTTGTTGATAGTCTCAATAGAGGCATTACCCGGCTCACCAGCCTGGAACTTGTAGAACTGGATATCGTTCTTTGTGATGGGGAACAATTCGTCAACATCCGTAGAAGCAGAGGGATTATAGTTGCTATCGTCACCAAAGTTGGTATTCTGTGGAGTCAGGCTCTGCCAGATGAGACAGGTTCCTCTTGACTTGAGTACCCACTCCGGTTCATTCTCGCCATTCTTTGGCTCGTTGCAGATTTCCTGCTCACGCATATCTTCGGGACCATAGACAGTCTTCTCGTCACCTGTCTCTGGATCGGTTACAGTCTGACCTTCACCCGTGTACATAGTAGCTGCAGAAGCACCCCATGAGAACATTCCCTTACCGTTGGCAACTTCTTTATTTTCAGGGTTGTTATCGGCTGTCCATTGTCTAGCTTCAAAATGACCTGCTACGTCAATAACGACACGTGGATTCTGAACCAATACACGTTGCTGGGCCAGTTCTGAGAACACTGCTCCGCCTGCAACAGAGAATGCTGTCACGTTCTGTGGCATAGTGATAACAATAGGTTCAGTGTACTTAGTAGACTTTGTGGTGTCGGCACCTGCCTCACTGAAATTGTACCAGATGTCTACATCAGGTGTCTCACAGGTCAGCGTGATAGTTGTCTTACCATCAGCACGCTCAGCAGCGATAACTGGAGTCTTAGGCTGCTCGTGGATAAGAATGTCAAGAGAAGTCACCTCACTTACCGTATAACCTTCAGCTATAGCAACGGCCTTGAAGGTGCAAGGAGCAGTGAAATTGACAGGGTCTGTATACAAGGTGCTCTCTACAGTAGGATCACTTCCGTCTATAGTATAGAAGAACTGAGTCTTTGGCAGATTGCGGCCAGCTGAGATAGTAACATTCGTATTTTGGTCCTTGAATTCCTGCTTAACCACGGGTGCAGCAGCAGGGGTAATTTCTGTCTTTGACTCAGCGAGTGTTGTTACAGCATTATTAAAAATAACTGACCAATCGTTTGTTACATCTGCGGCATAAGGCAGATAAGCATAACCATTGTGCTTCTCGTTATGAAGATGCACAACAGCGCCCTCACCTTCAGCACCTTCAAGATTCATTTCCTTCAGGGGAGCTGCATCACCGGTAAAATATTCACCCAAGTTTACAGCCTGAATGTTTGAACTAGCAAGTTCAACAAAACTAACGCCGTCTGCATCCTGAATAGTTGCACCCTTAAGCAATGCACTCTTCGCATCTTTTACGACACCTACAGGCTGAGCCTCAACAGCCACACCATAACCCCAGGCAGCATACATATTACCATTCAAGTTGAGTGTCGGCGTCCAAGGCAGAGCCTGCTTAATGACAGCGACATTATCATTGTCAGCAGGTACGCTGGCAGCAATAACGGTCAGAGTATACTCCTGCAGACTTGCAGCAGTAATAGTCTGGCTAGCTACATCAATGGCAGTCACCTCGGTATTCTCACGAGCTTGCAGCGCAGTAAAAGCGGCATCGCCATCGGTGCTGCCCGTATACAAGTAAGCCACCTTGGTGATGTTGATGGGATCACCCTCGTCAATCATAAAAAGGGTAAAGTCAATACCACCGTCAGGACTCATTGTGAAAGCCACAGGAACTGCACCGGTCTCCTCCGTTTGTATTTCATAGACGAAAGTATAGGTACCCTTTGAACCAGGGATATTTGCACCTTCCATGATGTTGCTTTCTTTGTCTTCATCAATGCGTACCATGTAACCGTACTTAGCAGCTATACCTCGTGCAGCCTTTGAACCACCTGTACCGGCATCTGCATTTGCAGAGCGTCCAACGACAGTTAACTTTTGTCCGTTTTTTAAATCAGGGAAATTTAATTCCATGTTCTTACGGTTTATCCTAAATCTGCCAGGCATAAGGATAACATTATTATTTTTGCTAAGTCCAGCAGTACCTAATGAAAGACCTTCTAATTCCTTAATGGGAGTACCATTGGCAATAAATGGTCCAGACATTTTTGATGCTTCATTAATTTGTTTAACCGTACCATCATCGTTCATGGTACAATTCCATTTCGAATCAGCTTTTGTGTTCTCAATGGTTTCATCACTAATGTCTTTTGTAAAGTCCCAAGTCTTCCTGTCTTGCGCTTGCACTGTCAATGATAGCAGTGCCATCACGGCTAAAGTAAAAAATTTCTTCATACACATGTTTGTTTTAGTTAATTATTTAAGTTTACGAAGTATAGACTATTAGTATTTAGCGGTGCAAAGTTAATGATTATTTTTGTAACTCTGCACAAAATAAGCATTTTTTTGACATCATACCCATTATTTCCTTAGAAAAACTCCTTGGGTTTGGTATTTACCTTGGCACCAGGGAACTGTGAAAAGTCCACAGGCTTACCGTCAAGCGTAAAGTCAATGAGTTCGTACTTGTCGCTGGTCTTCACGTCAAGTACAGTCTTAGCCTCAACCCCGCAGTTGCGGATAGTGATATTATTACAACGAGACAAAGGCATATCCTGACGGTCTCCTGGCTTGAAAAACTGTGTCCACGGCTGTATGAAGAGCAGACGTGTGCATCGACCGGAAATATTCTCTACTGTCACATACTCATAATGTTGCGGTGTGTCGGGACGCATCTTCAGCCATAGCACACGATTGGCATCCTCGGCATGGCAGTTACGCAATATAATGTTTCGGTCGTGAAGCGACTCAGAACCCAGTGTCAGACAACCATGTACACGACCATAGCGACAGTTTTGGATAAGCACACGCTCACAGGGACCATTGGTCTCGTCTTTGTCTGCCCAGGTACCCTTGCCACCCTTCATGACGACAGCATCGTCATTGACATGCATAAAACAGCCGTCGATGATGACATCGGTGCAGGCATCGACATCGATAGCGTCCGACGAGGGAGCGCCACGCTTCGGATTCTCCGGCCATATATTCTCCGTAGGAGCAAAGATGTAACAACCCAGATAGCGCACATGGTCGCTCTTGTAAACGTGGTTGGTCCAGAAAGGCGAATTGATGAGGTGCACATCCTGAATGGTCACATTCTTACAGTTGGAGATATAGGTCAGTCGGGGACGCTGTGCATCCTTATTGGTGCACTGGGGGTTCCACGAGCGACGAATCCAGAACTCCTGCCAGAAGTTTAAGCCATTGCCGTCGATGGTTCCCGTACCACTAATCGTAAAGCCATCGAGACCATCGGCATTGACGAGTGCTGAGAAGTACTTACATGTCTCGCCCTCGATACGTGTAGTCAACACAGGATAGTCCTTGATGCGGTCGGAGCCTTTCAGCGTGCCACCTTCTGACACATGCAGATGAGTGCCCTGCTTGAAGAACAACGCACCAGTCATAAACGTGCCCTGGGGCACCACAACGACACCACCACCCTCGCTGGCACAACGGTCAATAACAGCTTGAATCTGTTGGGTTTGCACCTCACTGCTACCCATCAGTACCCCATAGTCCGTAAGAACGTAGCGACGGCCAAGCTGACCGACGTCGACCTTCTGTGGATTCTGGAACCATGCATCCATCTCTGTACCGTCAGGCCAGGTATCGACAGTTTTCTTAGCCTTGGGTTTAGCTGCAACTGACAATGTCAACAGCATGAGCAGAAATAATGTAATCTTTCTCATAAATTATTTAATCTTTGGTTTAAGTTCATCGGGAGAATCGTTGGTAAACATGTTCACTTTGGGAGCCTCACGTTCAAAGAGGTGTCGGATCACATCGATACTGACAGTCGTCGTAGGCTTAAAGTCTTCACTCTGCATATAGCACAGAATGCTCTGGCGCAACTGGCGGGCTACAGGACGATGGTCGAGGTTGTGACTAATATCCATTGTAGTCATCAGCAGTCGGCCATTGAGTATTTTTACCTCAAGGAGCATGCCCAATTTACGGCTGACATGCCACGTATCAATAGGTTGCACGATAGGTTGGTAGTCCTTAGGGAACTCTGCCAGATTCATGACCTGTGTACGGTTGGTCAGTTCCCACCAGTTCAGATTCTGCCAGTCATCAGTGGGGAAGTCACAAAACACGGGATGCTCGCTCTGGATATACGCCCCCGTAGTATGTGGCGGACGCATCTTAAACCAACTTGTATTCCAAAAGACGGGCAGGAAGGTATGGCGCACATCGTTGCCATAGCGTATCTTCCCACCAGCTGTCAACAGCACCGTGCCACCTTTCTTGAGTACTTTCAACGCCCGAGCATCCAGCGAGTCTGTTTCATAAAAGTTCTTACTTCTTACCTCTTCCATCTTACTTACTGTCGGATACACCCAGAAGTCCCACTGGTTCCACTCGTAGCCATTGAGAAGAACATGCAGTGTGAACTTGGCAGGATGTTGGAATGATGCCAACTGCAGGCGTACCGTTCCCAATTCAATGTTCTTCCCAATGGGAATCGTGTTAACGGGAAGAGTACCATTAGCGACCTGCTGCTGTCCGTCAGTGATACGCCAATTGACCTTGGCATTCACCAGTTTAGCAGCAAAGGCATTATAAGCCTCTACAGGCACAACGAGTTCCTCATCGTTAGTATAAACAAACTTGGGGAAGCGGGCCAATGCCACCGTGGCAGCACAGAACTGTTTCCACTCGCGGGCATCGACATAGCCTTTCTCGCGCCAGTGTACATTCAGCGGTCCGACTAGAGCCGTACCCTGCCCAGAATAGTCGTTTAAGCCCAGATACTGGAATCCGGCATAATCTTTGGTTCGCAGGTTGCGCTCCGTCTCATATTTATAACATAGCGTCTGCAGCTTACCACTGGCATGAAGGAACTTTTCGGCTTGCGAAGCCATACCATTGTCGGCCAGCAGGTCCCGGAATATCTCGAAGTTCTTAGCCTTATAGACGCCCGTATACTGTGAGATTTCGCTGAAATCAGGGAACACACACCACTGTCCCTGTTCATGAGCAACAATGGGAGAGTTGTTAGGAACAGTGTCCTTATAGTTACGTGGGAAAAGTATCTGCTGGTAGTAGTCGTCCTGACTCTGTGGGGCATGACGATCCCAGTCCAGTCCACGGGCACCAGCTTTGACGTGATACTCCGAACCACTGTCCCATGCCCAGCCACCACCGACACTAGCACCGGCATAGAGTTTGGTGGAGTCGTACTGTTTCATGGTCTTCACCCAGTCGTTACAGTAGGATACCCAGTCGCCAGCAGGCTCGTTGCCTGCTGCCATGAAGCAGAACGACGGATGGTGACCGTACTCGTCGATGATGCGTTTCGACTCGTCCAACAGATACTGGTCAATAGCCATCTTACGACGTAGCTTCACACCGTGGTTAGGCCACGAGGGGCCTTCCGGCTGCAGGTATATTCCTACCCTGTCGGCAGCTGCAAAGGCTGCCTCAGGCGGACAGTAACTATGGAAACGCACGTGGTTGATGCCGTACTCCTTGCATTTGCGGAACACACGAAGCCACTCTGACTCCTCCATCGGGGGATAGCCCGTCTCTGGGAAATTACAGTTTTCCACCGTTCCTCGCAGGAACAGCGGACGGCCATTAATCACAAGCTGACGCCCTTCGACACTCAGATTACGCAATCCGAAAGTAGTCTCATAGACATCATCACCTGCCATGACCTGCAACTGGTAGAGATTGGGGGTAAACTCATCCCATAGTTGAGCATCAGTACCCAGATCTATTACAAATTCCTTTTTATCACCAATGGCTTCTACGGGCTCTGCAGCATAGACATGCGTCTTTCCCTTCATCATAGGACGAGCCACGACATAAATACCATAGTCACGCATTGGCATTAGTTTAAATCCATCGACATGATTCTCCATCTCGACGACGACGCGCACCTGTTTCTTGTCAGCATCAGGACGAACAACAACTTTTCGAATATTCAACTTGGCGGGTTGCGACTGCAGTTCGATGCGTCCAGTAATACCATTCCAGTTGCCCTGGGTTTGGTCAGTAACACTGTGCGAATCCTGTCCAACACAAACATTCTCGATGCCGTTGTACACACAGATGGAGATGGTGTTGCTACATCCAAAATTCACATAGCGGGTGACATCATAACGATGAGGAACGGAAAGTGACATTTGGTGACCCACTTCCTTACCATTGACATATACCGTGGTTTCAATATGCGGACGTTCGAGGAAGAGCGTAATGCGCTGATCCTTCATCGCCTTAGGGATATATACAGACCTGCGATACCACGCTTTGCCTGTATAGTGACGTTCTGGAGTCAGGAAGAAGGGAAACTTCATCTCGCCAGCCTGACGATACTTCTCCATATAGGGGTTGAAGTAGTAGGACGAGTCATAGAGCGACCCAGTCCACTGCGTCTTCGTTGTGACAATATCACCCATTCCATTGGTGAGCATAGAACCAGGGAGCATGACATAATCGTTGTAAGCGGTACTATCACCCATGGCAAAGTCCCAGGCTCCCGCCAACGAGATATTCTGTGCCTGCAACTGCAAACAACAAGAAAGGATTAGGATACTGATTATTTTTCGCATGATACAGATATATTGATGAGTTCTTCACCTGCAGTCTTGTCAGCCTCACGGGGCAGGTAGATAGGTGCATCGGGCTGCAAGGGAAGAATGCGCAACTCTAATTCCTTGCACTCCTTAGGCAGGCGCCACAGACCATAGAGGAACGGACGACCGTAATAGAAGTTGTCAGCCACCAGCTTGCCATCAGCATATAGTCGTGCACAGTCGCCACGGTAGAAAATCTTCAAGAGTGAATAGTGAATAGTGAATAGTGAAGAATCGTCAGGCAATTCAATATGGTAGACGGCGGCATTGTTCCAGTCCGCTTCTGAGGGAGCCTCAGCCACCTTAGCCTTACCTTTTATTATCTTACGCAAGGGACCTGCTTCCTTTACCTTATTAAATTGACAATTGACCAATGACAATTGAGAATTTTCTTCCTTCAAAAAGAGTTTTTCAGCCTCTTGTTGCGTCAGTAGGTAGATATTCTCGTAAATAGGTTTGCCAAGACCACGGGGCTTGACATTCTTCAGTGTCTTACCATTAGTCAAAGCAATGGTCGTGGAAATACCTTTCACCTGCATCATGTAGATCTTTCCATCGCGACAGGCCACCAACTGGGCCGTAGCAAAGCGGATACCCTCAACATTGACTGGGAAGATAGCCATCGTGCCAGAGGGAATAGTCAGCTTGGGGAGTTTCACACCACAGGCTTCGAGTATGATTCCCTTCTTGGCTGATAGCTGGAAAAAGCGCTCATAGTTATTGACGAAGATAAAGCCTTGTCCGTCCTTGCTACGTACAGCCCAACGGAGAACACTATCCTCGCCACGCTTCAGGTCTTGTGGAGCAGGGAACGAGGCTTCCATAGGCGCCAGCAGTTCACCATAGTCCTGCATAAACAGGTGGAGAGGACGCAGCATATAGTACTGCGGATAGGTCTGTCCGAACTCACCCAGAGGCGCCTGAAAGTCGTAGGTCACCACAGGCAGGTCGTTATTAGCCGTACCTGGAGAGGTCTGTACCTCGTTGAGCGTATGGAGCATACCCTCTGGATTGCTGCCGCCGTGATACATGTAATAGCCCAGCAAATTAGAACCAGAACCCAACTTAACCAAAGCCATCGAATAGGCATCCTCAGGGTAGATATACGGACGACGATGGTAGGCCGTCACTATACCACCACCCAGTTCACAGGTAAAATAAGGATACTGCTCATCACCCTTGTTCACCTTGGCTTCCTGCTTACCCAGTAAGTCAGTGCCAATGGCTGTCGACGAGCGGAAAGCTTTAAAGTTAAAGGCTTTATAGTAGTTGCCTGCACCTTCCTTTATCTCTTTATCCCAGAAGCCATCGGCATAATCACCGTAGAGGGGCAGCATCTCACCAAAAGGAACGGGCGTGCGCAACTCAGGCCACCCCGTACGGGTGTAGAACGGCAGGTCAAAACCAATCTTCAGGGCTATTTGCTTCAATGCCATCAAGTATTCACCACGTCCACGATACTCATTATCAAACTGAGCAGCAATCACCGGACCGCCATCCTTCCACTGCAGTCCCTGCACCTGGGTAAATATCTGACGATACAGTTTCTCCGCATAACCAAGAAATACCGGATTCTGCTCACGCAGTTTACAGCCCTTCGTAAACATCCAGTCGGGAATACCACCGTTGCGAACCTCACCATGACAGAATGGTCCTAGACGCAGCACAACAGGAATCTCCTCATCGCGACAAATTTCAATGAACTTACGCAGCGAGCGCTGACCGTCCCAACGGAAGATGCCTTCCTGTTCTTCAATATGGTTCCAGAACACATAGGTGGCAATAATTGTTACCCCACCCTCTTTCATCTTCTGTACCTCACGACGCCACTCACTCTCAGGCAGACGCGAATAGTGTATCTCGCCCATCACTGGACAGACGCGCCGACCGTCAATGATAAGACTATGCTGGTCCCACGTAACCTTCTTTCCGAAATCAGCGGCCCACAGCGTACCCACTGCCAGCAACGACAATAACAATGCAGATATTCTCTTCATCAACGTTTAATCTAGATGGAACACTTCCTGGACAGGAACGGTAACAGGCGAATTATCGGGATTCACCTCCATGATGTCAGCCATCATGTCCCACCACTTCTGTGTAATGGGGTCCACATTATCGGTGTCCTGGGAGCTACCCTCACCAGCACATTCCTGATAGCCAAAGAGAATATTGGTATCCTTGTCCCAGTAGATACTGTAGTTAGATACACCACCATCCTTGATCATCTTGACGAGTTCCGGCCAGATGGCGGCATGGCGACGTTCGTACTCTTTCTCACAACCAGGTTTCAGGTACATCTTAAATGCAAATCGCTTCATGACAATTACCGCTTTTTATAATTTTTCAATTATTACACTTTTAAATTTTCTCAGTTTCCGTCGGGCTTCGTCAGGTTACTACCTGCTGACATGTGCCATACGAAGGCATCGGGATCGTCAGGCTGTGCAGGGTTGAAGTCCTGCCAATCAGCACGCAGATGCGCTGCCAACGGCGACTGCAACTGTTTGAGTCCCATCACCACCATCTTGGCAATCTCCCAAGCGCCAAAAGGATTAAAGTGAGTATTGTCAGCCAACTCGCGCTCCTGGCCTGGAAAGGAACCCATCGGATAGTGTACCAGAGCACGCTTCGAGCGTTCTTCACCCAAGGCTTCATAGAACGTTGTCGACATACTGGTAAGGTCGATAAGCTGTACCCCCTCACGCTTGGCAACGGTCTTCATCGCCTCGGGATAGTCCCCGTGCGTATTGCGATTAGTCTTGTGGTCGTCGTTGAAGGCGCGACGTGCCGTTGGTGTACAGAAGATGATATGACCACCAGCAGCCTTCACACGATCTGCAAAGATCTTCAGGTTACGTGAGTAGCTGTACCACGCACCATCGCCCGGTTTCTTCTCCTTCTCGTCATTATGACCAAACTCCACAATAACATAGTCTCCTGCCTTCAGCTGGGTGAGAATCTTGTCCAAGCGCAACTGAGCAAGGAACGACGTGCACGACAGACCACTCTCGGCATAGTTGGCAATGACCACCTTATCGTCAAACCAACGGGTAATCATCTGTCCCCACGATGCCCAGGGCTCGTCCTCCTGATCTACCACGGTGCTGTTACCACAGAGGAATACCGTCGTCACGTCAGTGGCAGGCTCTACCTTCACGCTATGTACGGCAGGCATCGGACCGCAGAACGAAATCGTCAGCGAGTCGTCCCAATTCTTATAGCTCCACTCACGCGGTTTCAGTTTCACTTTGGTCTTGTCATCAATCTGTGGATTCTTCTTGTTGACCACAAACGATACTGTCTGGTACTTGTTCTTCTTGGTGGTCACCATGTCGGAATAGTGGCGACGACTCTCAGCTCTCACTACCGTCTGACCAGCATGTTTCTTGACACCCAACGTTACCGTCACACGATAGTTACCGTCGGGCACAGCAATACTGTAGTTAAACGGTTTGTCTGACCACTTGTCGAGGACGACCTCCTCACCTAAGGCCTGAGCTGAGGCACCCATAGCACACAGTGTCGCAAGGGCACATGAAAGAATTGTTCTTTTCATTGTTATTATCATTATAATGTTGTTTTATGTCAATACCTGATTTTTCCGTCGTAATTGAAAATAGGTTCATTGGTAGGAACCTCTTCATCATAGAAATGTACAGCCGAGTCGTTCATCTTCGGATGCTGTTGCTGCAGCAGTCGGATAATCTCTGCGCCAGCCCATATCGTAGGACCATAGCCATGAGCAGCCATCACATGAACAGGACGATAGGCATAGAAGGCAGCGTCGAAACCCATGCCAGTACCCACACAAACGTTCTCTACCTGTCCTTTTTCATTCACCGACTGGTTGACAGCCTGCCAACCCAGCAGTGCTGTGGCACCGTATGCCTTGGCATCTATCCATCCATGATTGATGGCATGGGCTATGCAGTAGGTATAGATAGCTGTTGCTGACGCCTCCAGATAAGTATCGTTACGATCCAGCAACTGATGCCAGAAACCGTCGTGATGCTGGCGACACGCCAGTCCGGCTATATGTTTCTGCAACAGACTGAGTATCTGGGGACGTGAAGCGTGGTCCTCTGGCAACACATCCAACACTTCGCACATGGTTAGCAATGCCCACCCATTGGCACGTCCCCAATAGAAGGCGGGATGTGGCTGCATGGCTTCCACCCATCCGTGGCGGAACAGTCCGACACTTTCTACCCACATTCTGTCAGCAAACAGTTGTACTTGTCGGGCTGCCTCATCGTAATACTTGCTTTCGCCCGTCAATTTCCCCATATATGCCACAGCCGGGATTCCCATGAACATGTCGTCCAGCCATACCGTATTCTTCTGTGGACGCAGACGGGCAAAAATGCCGTCGGACAGACGGTATTCCTTATTCAGGATATAGTCCACATAGTGGTCTATGCGTTCACGCAACGGCAGAGTCCTGTCGCTCAACAGTGCCTTGATCATCGACACACATACTGCTCCTGCATCATCCAAAGCATGAGGGTCTATCACACGACGCACATTGACATCGATATCCTTGTGTTTCTCATACACCTTCTCAAACTGCGATGCCATCTCACTCAGCAGCTGATGGCGCTTGTAAACATAAGCACGATACGCCTTGTCGTCCGTCACCTCATAGGCTGCCAACACACCAGAGTACGTAACGCCCCACTCATAGCTCGTCAGTCGGAATCCACCCTGTTTCAACTGTGTGTATTGGTCAATGTCCTTCATGCGTGTCACCTCCTTACCCGTACGCTTGTCCACCAACTGGGCAGGTGTCTCAGAGTCGATATAGTGCAGCACGCGGTCGATGGTCTGTTTCACGGCATTCTGCGTGGGTATGCCATAGCGCTGCTGGTTGGCAGGACGCATCAGGTGCAGCGGTGTATTGTTGTCGTTCACTTGCTGGGCACTGGCCGACAAGGTTGCCATGAGTGCCATCATGCATATCAGTTGTCTCATCGTCTTATTTTAGGAATGGTGTTACACTTTTGTCCGGTCCCAGATAGAAACCCGGTTCTGAGGGTTGGTTATAGCCCACGTTCTGCGCTGCCGTCGACAGGCGATAGGGAATATCCTCCATCAGACAGTTGATGCGGTACTCCGTAGGAATAGGTGATACAAAGATGCGCAGTTCATCGCTCTCTGGCGTACGGGCGACGACTTCCTCACGCCAGTCACCCAGAATATCTGCTGCCAGACAGGGATTCTGTTTTGTCCAGTTGTTGAACACGACACCCTCCAGTTTTGTCACATTCACAACCGTGCGCTCTTTCCAGTCGTACTTCGATACGGTGGCACGGTCCAGCAGTTCACGCAGCAGATCACCGTCCCACCAGATACCGAAGTTGATGGACAGGCGTCTGCCCCTCATACGGAGGTGCTGCTCATGCTGCGGATCTTCCGGATCCTGCGCTTCAGCCAGCCGTTCACCCTTGATATTTCGGATACCATGGCTGTCGGAGCTCCACATCTCCACACCAGGGTTCGTGGGGTCAATGTCAGCGGCCATGGCGCGACCTACATCGGCCTTCGATGGCAGTTGGAAGATAATCTCTCCTGTCTTGGCATTGCGGAAGTCAGAACCGTCACGCTTGTTCTCATGACAATCCCACACCTGCAATTCGTCCGTCGTCGGGTCGAAAGCCATCAGATGGATAGCGTCGCCATGTCCCATACCCGTATTATACAGTCCACGACCATCGTGGTCCACAGCCATCGAACCGTAGGTTATCTCGTCGCAACCGTCACCATCGACATCAGCAACCCTCAGATTGTGATTGCCCTGTCCGGCATAGCTGCGCCACTCCGGCTTGTTGGTGTCAAACACCCAGTGCTGCTTCAGTTCCTTGCCATCCCAGTCCCAGGCGGCTATCACCGTGCGGGTGTAGTAACCACGACAAAAAATAGCGCTTGGACGTTTCCCGTCCAAGTATCCCACACCTGCCAGCATACGGTCAGAACGGTTGGCATAGTTGTCGCCCCAATCCTCCACATTCCCGCGCTGCGGTATGTATTGTTTGGTATCCATCGCCTCACCAGTGAGTCCGTTAAAAACAGTGATATAGTCCGGACCACTCAATATACGACCCACTCTGGGAGACCTGCTCTTATTATACTTACTCCACTCGCCTTCAGGTTGCGCACGCTTCGAAGCATTCCGAGGATAGGTGCGATAGTCTGCTTTCTCATCGCCAATCACTCGTCCTTTTCCGTCGCGTGTACCGTCAGCGGTCCTTACGATGAACTCCGTACAACCGTCACCATCCAGATCGTAGGCAATAAACGGTACATAGTGGGCACCACTGCGGATATTACCCCCCATGTCGATACGCCAGAGCAAGGTGCCATCCAACCGATAGCAGTCAAACAGGGTCGGTCCCGTAAAGCCATCGTGGGCATTGTCGTGCGCATTCGAAGGTTCCCACTTCAAGAATATCTCATACTGGCCGTCACCATCTACATCGGCTACAGACGCATCATTGGCGGAATACGAAAAAGACTGACCATCAGGTGTCACGCCATCAGCAGGCTTCTGCAACTTCACAGGAAGATAACCGTCAGGTGCATCAGCCTTCAAAATATACGTACCATCCTTGCCTCCACCACGCACCTCATAGGTAGCATCGCCCTGCAAGGGGTGTTCATCTACATAGAAGGTACCACCCTTAACCATTGGCTCTACGTTCATCTTCTCACCATTACGGTACACGTCAAAAGACTCGCCTGGCTTGTCGGACGAGAGCGTGCGCCAGCTGACCACTACCTGATTGCCACTACGTATAGCCACTACACCGCGGTTCAATGCCTCCAGCATCATTTGCTTTTTCTGATAACGGGGTTGGGCCATGACACATACTGCCATCGCAATCAGTCCTGTTAATAATAGTAATCTCTTCATGTCGTTTAGTAGTCCGTCTGAGTAGTTTGTTTGTTTTGAGGAGGCAAAGTTAGCAAAAAATATCAAGTAGTGCAAGAAAAATGCCTTATTATTATTAAAAAGTGAACAAAAACACCGTATTTCAAAAAAAAATGCCTACCTTTGCCCTGCAAAACGAACTATTCTACTAAGATGTTTATGGAATCATACACTGCTAACGAAAACCGCTACGACCAGATGTCGTACAACCGTTGCGGACGCTCTGGCGTCCTGTTACCAAAGGTAAGCCTGGGCTTATGGCACAATTTCGGAGGCGTTGACGACTACCAGCGTTCACGAACCATCCTGCGCCATGCCTTCGACTGTGGCATCACCCATCTGGACCTGGCCAACAACTACGGACCGCCCTATGGCTCGGCAGAAGAGACGCTGGGACGTGTCATGGACGAAGACCTGCGACCCTATCGTGACGAGTTGTTCATCTCCACCAAGGCAGGCTACGACATGTGGCCTGGTCCCTATGGCAACTGGGGTTCACGCAAATATCTCATGGCATCGCTCGACCAGAGTCTGCGACGCATGCATCTGGACTATGTCGACCTGTTCTACTCGCACCGTTACGACCCTGACACACCACTGGAAGAGACGCTGCAGGCACTGGTCGACATTGTCCGACAGGGCAAGGCCCTCTATGTGGGTATCTCGCGTTGGCCATTGGAAGCCACACGCTTTGCCATCAGCTATCTCAAAGCCCACGACGTACCCCTGCTCATCTACCAGGGACGCCTCAACATGCTCGACCGTGCCCCTATCGACGAGGGTATTCTCCAACTGTGCCACCAGGAGGGCGTAGGCTTTATCTCCTTCTCACCACTGGCACAGGGTCTTCTCACCGATCGCTACTTGAACGGTATCCCTGAAGACTCGCGCATGACACGAGAGAAATTCTTGCGTCACGAGATGCTTACCCCAGAGCTGCTGGAACAACTGAAGAGCTGGAACAGCGAGGCGCTGTCAAAGGGACAGACACTTGCAGAATCGGCCCTGCGCTGGATACTCGACCAAGAGGGTGTCACCTCTGTTCTCGTGGGTGCCAGCAGTACTGAACAGTTGGACAAAAACCTTAAATGCATACGATGATGAAACGCATACTATTATTCCATTTTTTCATTTTTACATTTTTGCATTTGCTTGCCCAGCGAAACGTGGAGAGCCTAAATATGGGATGGGAGTTTTCACGTGATGCCGAGTTCAGCAGTGTAGAACAGATTGACGTACCTCACGACTTCCAGATATCGCAGCCCTGGGTACCACCCGCAGCTGACGAGAAAGCCGACAATACCGATGTCGCTGCCAATATCAAGTCACGACTGTCGGCCCGTGGTTTCAAGGAGATGGGCACAGGCTACTACCGTAAGACTATTGCCCACACACCAACACCCAATACCCGCTATCTCCTCGACTTTGAAGGCATCATGCTCACTGGCGATGTCTATCTCAACGGACAACGCATCGGTGGAACGGACTATGGCTATGTAGGTTTCGAGATTGACGTCACCAACAAGCTGCGCAAGGGTGACAACACGCTCGTTGTCGTGGCATCCACCATGAAGGAGAACAACTCCCGCTGGTACACTGGTGGTGGACTGTTCCGCAACGTGTCACTCGTCAGCACCCCTGCCGACCTCTATTTCGGTCGCCATCCGTTGTATATCACCACACGTAACAACCGTTTTGTCAGTCTGTCGGCAGAATACACCAACCGCACAAAGGCCAAGGAGGTACGCATGCACGTAAAGATCTATGACCCCGACGGCCAACTGGTGGCAGAGACCACAGCCTCCAAGAAGCGCAATCCACAGACACGCACCTTGGAGATGCAGACCTCGGAGATGGAGATAGCCCACCCACAACTGTGGGACACAGAGTCTCCAAAGCGCTATCGTGCCGTAGCACAGCTGCTCTACGAGGATGGAACCGTGGCCGACGAATACTCCGAATACTTCGGCATCCGCACCATTGAGTATGGTCCTGACTTCGGACTGAAGCTCAATGGCAAGAAGGTCATTCTCAAGGGTTATGCTAACCACCACACGCTGGGTGCCCTAGGTGCTGCCGCCTATCCTCGTGCCATCGAGAAGCGCCTGCAGTTGATGAAGCAGTTTGGCATGAATCATATCCGCACCAGCCACAACCCCTACAGTCGTCAGTTCATCGAACTGTGCGACAAATACGGCATCTTGGTGGTCGACGAACTCTATGACAAGTGGACATTCCAGCATACAGGTGGACGCGTACCGTTTATGAACCACTTTGCTGGCGACATCACCGAGTGGGTGAAGCGCGATCGCAACTCACCCAGCGTCGTACTGTGGAGCCTGGGTAACGAACTGCAGCAAGACCCCAACCAACCATTCAACGACTTTGGCGTGACGTGCTACAAGATGATGCGTCCCGTATTGCAGCGCTATGACTCCACACGTCTGGTGACCGTAGCCATGCACCCCCGCTATCGCAACTGGGAGACCGACTCGCTGCCCTGCGACCTCGCCATGCAGACCGATATCCAGGCATATAATTACAGATATATGTACTTCCCTGGTGACGGGCGCCGTTTCCCCTGGATGACATTCTACCAGTCAGAGGCTTCAACAGCCGCCATGGGACCCAACTGGTTTGAGATGAATCTCGATAAAGTCATCGGACTGGCTTACTGGGGAGCCATCGACTACCTCGGCGAATCGCAGGGATGGCCTGCCAAGGGCTGGGCACAGGGCGTCTTCGACATCTCTCTCAACCCCAAACCCAAGGCCTATTTCATGAGGTCGTTCTTCAGCGACGAGCCATTGGTGCGTCTCTCCGTCATGGAGGATAAGAATGCGGGCGTCGAGTGGAACGGCATCATCACTGGCACAGACCGGCAGTCAGAACTGTGGAACCGTCCTGAGGGTTCCAAGGCCAACCTGATCATCTACACCAACTGCGACGAGGTGGAGTTGTTGCTCAATGGCAAGAGCCTTGGACGTCGTGAGAATCCGAAGGATGCTAAGTCGCGCAACAAGATTGCATGGAATGGCATCGACTATAAGAAAGGAAAGATAGAAGCTGTAGGCTACCGCCAGGGGAAGGCTGTAGCCCGTCACGCACTGGAGACAACGGGCAAGGCTGTCAAGATTGTTGCCGAAGCCGACAACAGTCAGTGGCAGGCCGATGGTCAGGACCTGCAGCACATCCGTCTGCGCGCTGTCGATAGCAAGGGGCGTACCGTCCTCACCTGTCAGGACGAGCTGACCTTCACTGTTGATGGCGATGCCCGTATCGTGGCTGTCACCAATGGCGATATCAACAGTCACGAACTCAACGCCACCAACCACCGCCAACTCTGGCAGGGACAGGCTATGGTGATTCTACGTGCTGGTTCAGCACCTTCTAAGATTACGCTGACCACCGATTCCAAGACCTTCAAGGCCGTCACCACCAAACTGGAAACAAAATAAAACAACAATATGAAACGCATTATCACTTTTTGTGCAGTATGTTGCTGTGTCGTAACGACTTTCGCCCAGTCGGAAATACTCCAGGCAGCACGACTGACCAACGACTACTTCATGGAGAAGTACAGTGACCCCACACAGCCTACCAATGTCAAGAAGATACGTCCCAGCAGTCTGTGGACGCGCGCCGTCTATTACGAGGGGCTCATGGCACTCAACGCCATCGACCCCCAGCAGCGCTATCTGGACTATGTGCACCGTTGGGCCGACTTCCACAAGTGGACACCACGCAATGGTACGAAGACCACCGATGCCGATGACCAGTGCTGCGAACAGACCTATATCGAGTACCACCTGCTGACAGGCAAGGGTACGCTGGAACCCACCAAGGAGAATCTGGAGAAGCAGATGGCTACAGGTCGTGTGGATTACTGGACGTGGATTGACGCCATCCAGATGGCACTGCCCATCTATATCAAGATGTACGCCATCACCAAGGACCAGCGCTATCTGGACTATGCCATGAAGAGCTACCGCTGGAGCCGCAACGAGTGTGGCGGCGGTTGCTTCAACGTCAAGGAAGGACTGTGGTGGCGCGACAAGGACTATGTGCCCCCCTACAAGGAGAAGGATGGCAAGAACTGCTACTGGAGTCGTGGCAACGGCTGGGTTTATGCGGCCCTGGTACGTTCCATGAGCGTGCTCGACAAGAAGAGCAAAGAGTATAAGGAGCTACAGAAGGACTTCCTCCTGATGAGCAAGGCCTTGAAGGCCTGCCAGCATGCCGACGGCTTCTGGCGCGCCAGTCTGGTGAGCGTTGCCGACTACCCTGACCCTGAGATGACGGGTACGGCCCTATTCCTCTATGGCATGGCCTGGGGCATCCAGCAGGGACTGCTCAAGGAGCAAGAGTATGCCGCTACGTGCGACAAGGCGTGGCAGGCGCTGAAGAGTTGCCTGCACCACAACGGTTTCCTGGGCTGGAACCAAGGCACGGGCAAAGATCCTTCGGCTGGACAGCCAGTAACCTTCACCAGCATGCCCGACTTCGAAGACTACGGTACGGGCTGCTATCTGCTGGGACTGACGGAATACTACAAGCTTAAAAAAAAAGATAACTCCCTGACATCCTCGTGGCCGCTCTCGTGGCAGGAGTCGAAGGCTGGCACCCGTTGGTGGTGGCTGGGCTCTGCCGTGGACAGACAGAATCTGGAATGGAACCTGTCGGAATATGCCAAGGCAGGCATCGGTGCGGTAGAGATTACACCGCTCTATGGCGTCAAGGGCAATGAGAAGAACGAGCGTTCTTTCTTGTCTTCCAGCTGGATGGAGGCGCTGAAGGACGTTGAGGAGATAGCTGCCAAGAACGGCATCGAGGTCGACATGAACTGTGGCACAGGATGGCCCTTTGGCGGTCCGCTGGTACCACTGGAGGAGGCAGCCTGCAAGGCGGTGTTCACAAAAACCGTGGTAGACGGTTCCCCCGTCTACACCGCGGAGATTGGTCGCACCAAACAGAAGGTGAAGCGTGCTGCACCAGGCGGTGAAGGATGGGTCATCGACCACTTCGATCGCGAGGCCGTACGCCACTACCTGGACCGCTTTGACAAGGCTTTCAAGGAGTCGGGCGTAGCATGGCCACACACCTTCTTCAACGACTCCTACGAGGTGTATAAGGCCAACTGGACTCCTACCCTTTTCGATGAGTTCAAGAAGCGTCGCGGCTACGACCTACAGGAACACATGGCAGAGCTGTTGGGCGACGTGGACGATGGCAACAAGGTGCTGGCCGACTACCGTGAGACGCTCTCCGACCTGCTCTATGAGAACTTCACGCTGCAGTGGGTCGACTGGGCCCACAGCCACGGCGTACTGGTGCGCAACCAGGCACACGGTTCCCCTGCCAACCTGCTGGACTTGTATGCAGCTGTTGACATCCCCGAGATTGAGGGTTTCGGACTATCGGAGTTCGGCATCAAGGGACTGCGCACCGACCCAGGCAAGACGAAGAAGAACTTCAGCGACGTATCCATGTTGAAATACGCCCCGTCGGCAGCCCACGTCATGGGCAAGCCGTTCACCAGCAGCGAGACATTCACCTGGCTGACAGAGCACTTCCGCACGTCGCTGTCACAAATGAAGCCTGACCTGGACCTGATGTTCACCTGTGGTGTCAACCACGTCTATTTCCATGGCACGTGCTACTCGCCCAAGGATGACCCCTGGCCAGGATGGAAGTTCTATGCCTCGGTGGATATGAGTCCAACGAACAGCATCTGGCGCGATGCGCCCTACCTCATGAAGTATATCGAACGCTGTCAGAGTTTCCTGCAGATGGGTAAGCCCGACAACGACTTCCTCGTCTATCTGCCCGTCAGGGATATGTGGCGCAAGCGCGGACCGCGTAACGACGATGCCAAAGAGGCCAGCAAGAACCGCCGCAATGGCGAGGACCTGCTGATGCAGTTTGATATCCACACCATGGACGAGAAGGCGCCTGAGTTCATCAGCAGCATCCTGAAGATTGACAGTCTGGGCTACGACTGCGACTACATCAGCGACCGCCAGTTGGCGAAGGTCCGCATCGAGGACGGCATGCTCGTCACCGAGGGTGGCACTCGCTACAAAGCACTCATCATTCCCAGCGGCACAACCATCGAGGACGCCCTGAAGGCGCAGGTAGAACGTCTCTATCCGTTTGTCATCATGGGCGAATCGGCTGCGCTGATGGCTCACTTTGCCAAGGCCGAGCCCATGCGTACCCAGCAGGGCCTGCGCTGCATCCGTCGCCAGAACGACGAAGGCTATCACTACTTCATTGCCAACCTCACGCCACACGACGTCAATGACATGCTGGCGCTGGCAGTGCCCTTCGGTGGTGCCACGCTCTACAACCCTATGACGGGTGACATCACACCTGCCACTATCAAGGACGGCAAGGTACAGCTCTCCCTGCGCTCTGGCGAAAGCATCATCCTGAAGACCAGTGCCCAGCCGACAGCAACCACTGTGGTACAGCCCACGCGTACCGAGGTACTTCCCATCAACGGCAAGTGGACCCTCTCGTTCATCGAAGAGGCCCCAAAGGTTGGTAAGACCTTCACCCTCGACAAGCCACAGACGTGGGAAACGCTGAGTCCCGAAACGGCTATCACCATGGGTACGGGTGTCTATACCACTACGTTCACCTTGACCAAGGAGCAGGCACAGCAGCAGTGGTCGATAGACCTTGGCGACGTCCGTGAGTCGGCTCGCGTGTACATTAATAATCAAATTATCGGCTGTGCATGGGCCGTACCCTTCATCCTTGACTGCAAGAACACCCTGCGTGCTGGCAAGAACACGCTGCGCATCGAGGTCACCAATCTCCCTGCCAACCGTATTGCCGACATGGACCGTCGTGGTGTAGAGTGGCGCAAGATGAAGGAGATCAACGTTGTGGACATCAACTACAAACGCACAAAATACGACCAGTGGGCCCCTGTTCCCAGCGGTCTGAACAGCGATGTTAAGCTCATGAGAAGATAACATTCACACATGACAGAAAAGAATTGGTTAGTAATTATTGTTTTACTGTTCGCCACCCAAACGTGGGCTGGCGAACGGTTTAATTTTAATGCCAACTGGAAGGTGCAGATGGGCGAGAACCCACAGGCCAGCGGCATGAAGTGTGACGACTCTCAATGGCAGACCGTCACCCTTCCTTGGTCGTTTAACCAACAGGAAGCCTATGGCAAGCATATTGCCGCGCTGACTGACACAGTTGCATGGTATCGCAAGCATTTCACGCTGCCTGCCGAACTGAAGAAGGGCAAGAAGTTCTTCATCGAGTTCGAAGGTGTGCGCTTCGGTGCCCACGTGTTTTTGAATGGTAAAGAGTTAGGATGGGGCGAGAATGGCGTCATGGCCTTCGGCTTCGACCTGACACCTTATATAAAAAAGGATGGCGAGAACATCCTGGCCGTGTATATCGACAACAACTGGCGCTACAAGGAGCATGTCGGCAAGTGGGACGAGGCAACGCAGAAGCAGGTGCGCAGTGGCTTCCAGTGGAACGACAAGAATTTCTTCTGCAACTATGGCGGCATCAACAAGAACGTGTGGCTGCATGTCATGGACGACGTCTATCAGACACTGCCCCTGTACAGCAATCTCAGAACTACGGGTGTCTACGTCTATGCCACCCAGCACGACATCCAGGGCCGTTCGGCAGTCATCAATGCCGAGTCGGAGGTGATGAACGAGTCTGCCAAGACACAGCATATTGAATATAAAGTACTAGTGTGTGACCAGGAAGGTAAAGAGGTTGCTTCGTTCAGCGCTCCCGCCGTTAGCGTGGAGCCTGGACAGAAAGCGATACTCCGTGCCTCGAAGAAGGTCGGCGGACTGCACTTCTGGTCGTGGGGCTATGGCTATCTGTATACGGTGAAGACCACCCTCGTGGTCAACGGTTTACCCGTTGACGTTGCCACCACCCGCACCGGTTTCCGCAAGACGGAGTTCAAGGACGGCGAGTTCCGCCTGAACGACCGCACGCTGCAACTGAAGGGCTTTGCCCAGCGCTCTACCAACGAGTGGCCTGCCGTAGGAATCTCTGTTCCTGCGTGGATGAGCGACTACTCTAACCGCCTGGTGCTGGAGTGCAACGGTAACCTCTTCCGCTGGATGCACGTCACCCCGATGAAACAGGACATTGAGTCGTTCGACCGCCTGGGACTCATCCAGGCCATGCCTGCCGGCGATGCTGAGAAGGATGTCAACGACCGTCGCTGGGAACAGCGTAAGGAGGTTATGCGCGATGCCATCATCTATAACCGCAACAACCCATCCATCATCTTCTACGAGTGTGGCAACAACCAGATTTCTGAAGAGCACATGGCCGAGATGAAGGTCATCCGCGACCAGTACGACCCTCACGGCGGCCGTGCCATCGGTTCACGCAACATGCTCGACTCGAAGGTGGCTGAGTATGGTGGCGAGATGTTGTATGTCAACAAGTCGGCAGGCAAGCCGATGTTCATGATGGAATACAACCGCGACGAGGGCATCCGCCGCTATTGGGACCAGTGGTCGTACCCCTACCACATGGAGGGTGAGGGTCCACTCTATCGTGGCGACCGTGCTGTGGCCTACAACCACAACCAGGACGGACTGGCCGTAGAGAATATCGTCCGCTGGAACGAGTACTGGCTGGCACGTCCCGGTCAGGGCAAGCGTGTCAACAGCGGTGGCGCAAAGATTATCTTCTCTGACTCCAACACCCATGCCCGTGGTGAGAAGAACTACCGCACCAGTGGCGATGTCGATGCTATGCGCATTGCCAAGGACTCGTGGTTCGTCCACCAGACCATCTGGGACGGATGGGTGGATACCGAGAAGGAGCATACCTATATCATCGGGCATTGGAACTACGAGAACGGTGACAAGGACGGTAAACCCGTGGTGAAGCCTGTCTATGTGGCCTCTACGGGCGACGAGGTGGAGCTCTTCCTCAATGGTGAGTCGCTGGGCAAGGGCGAGCGTAGTAATACCTTCCTCTTCACCTTCAAGGACGTGAAGTGGCAGGCTGGCACGCTGGAAGCTGTCGCCAAGACCAACGGTCGTGAGACCAGCCGCCACGCTATTCAGACTATTGGCCAACCCGTGGCACTGAAGATGCACTGGGTGGAGGCTCCTGCCGTGTTCCGTGCCGACGGCAGCGACCTGCGCATTGCCGAGATTGAAGCTGTCGACAAGAATGGCCGTCGCTATCCGCTGGCTCACGACATGGTTTCCTTCTCTGTGAAGGGCCATGGCGAATACCTGGGTGGCGTCAGTGGCGTGGTCAGCGATGAGGAAAAAGCGCTGAATGCTGCTGCCAAGCCTGCTACCGAGGGTGAGATAACGGCTGAGGGCGGTCACAGCCAAGACACCAATGGCGTGCTCTCCAAGGAGCTGATGCTCGAGGCGGGTGTTATCCGTGTCATGGTGCGCTCAACGACCCATGCCGGCAACATCACGCTGACCGCCAAAGCCAAGGGATATAAAGACGCTACGCTCACCGCTACCACGGTGGCTTGTCCGCAGAAGAACGGTTTCTATGTCGATGCTTCCGGCAAGGCCGCCGAGGCCGACTGGGCCAAGGCATTGCCCGCCTATCTGGAGCGTGGCGAGACACCTGCTACCCCATCCTATCGTCAGCACTACCAGACCATTACCGTGAAGGATGTCGAGGTTCCTGTCAACAAGGAGCAGGCACACCTCATGTTCGACGACAACGAGGCCAACGGTTCCGTTTGGAAGAGCGACGGCACACTGGAGAACAGCTGGGTGAAGGTGACGCTCGAACGTCCTGCCGCCATCAAGCGCATTGCCCTGCGCATGGACGGTTTCCGTCGCACCAGCTATCCCCTACAGGTCTATGCCGACGGCCAACTCGTCTGGGAAGGCTATACCGATAAGACGCTGGGCGACTGCTATATCGACATTGCCAAACCCGTGAAGACCGACTGCTACGAGATTCGCATGATTGGTCCCGCTACCGTCAAGGAGGCCTTTGGCTCCATGACCGAGCTGGCCGCCAAGAAGAACGTCTCCACCAAGGCCTCGAAGAGCAACACGCTCAGCATCATCGAACTGGCATTTAACGAGTGATTGCCAGGCTAACTTATATATTTAAAGCCTTACGGCTGTAGGTCCTTAAACTCGCCGATGACGTTCGGGATGCAGGGACAGTCCTTGTGGGGGTTGAGGTCGTGGTGACCGACAATCAGGGCGTGGGGGTAGCGCTGATGGAGGTCCTCCAGGAGCCTGCGAAGGGATGCCTTCTGCTCCGCCGTACGCGTGTCGGCGGGTTGACCGCGGATGTCGAGACCACCCTCGTAGCATACGCCAATGGAGTGGCTGTTGTGGTTCACGCAGTGGGCGCCGACCATCCATTCCGGTCTGCCAGGCTCTATCTCTCCGTTACGACGGATAACGTAGTGGTAGCCGATGCCGAACTTCCACCCTCGCTCTCTGTGCCATGAGTCTATCTGGGCAGCGGATGATGTCTGGTCGGGTGTCACCGCACTGCAGTGAATGACGATTAAACTAATCTTTCTCATTCTTCATTTCTCATTTGTCATTTGTCATTTATCATTTAGCGAATGCGCCTATTTATCATTTATCATTTATCATTTAGGCCGTCAGGCCGCCATGCAGCTCTGTACCAATACTGTTGAACTAATGGCTGTCAGTATCGTTATCACGATCTGAATA
>CAMJIA010000006.1 GCA_946405695.1 uncultured Prevotellaceae bacterium
AAAAGCACGGCTTTCGGGCTGAACTGCCCGAAGCCGTGTCTTTCTAAATATTGCTCAATGGTTTTATTCATTTGCAATGCGCTCGCGGATAGCTTTGGTCTCTGCCTCGTAGCCGGGCTTAGCCAGCAGGGCGAACATGTTCTTCTTGTAAGCCTCTACACCAGGCTGGTTGAACGGATTGACACCCAGCACGTTGCCGCTGATACCGCAGGCAATCTCAAAGAAGTAGATAAGCTGTCCAATGTAGTACTCGTTCAGCTTGGGGATGCTGATACGGATGTTGGGTACGCCACCATCGACGTGAGCCAGTCGGGTTCCCAACTCAGCCATCTTGTTCACCTCATCCACACGCTTGCCAGCGAGGAAGTTCAGACCGTCCAGGTTCTCCTCGTCGTTGGGGAACAGCAACTTCTTCTCAGGCTCCTCGATAGAGAGCACGGTTTCAAAGATGGTGCGCTCGCCGTCCTGAATCCACTGACCCATAGAGTGCAGGTCGGTAGTGAAGTCTACGCTGGCAGGGAAGATACCCTTCTTGTCCTTACCCTCTGACTCTCCGTACAGCTGCTTCCACCATTCTGAGAAGAAGTGCAGCTTGGGCTGGTAGTTCACCATGATCTCAATCTTCTTGCCGTTCTGATACAAACCGTTACGCACAGCAGCATACTGCGCAGCAGGGTTCTCCTCAAAGGGAACGCTGGGAGCACAAGCCTTCTCCATGTCCTGAGCACCACCTACCAACTGCTTAATATCGAAACCTGCGCAGGCAATGGGCAGCAGACCTACAGGAGTGAGCACAGAGAAGCGGCCACCTACGTTGTCGGGGATGATAAAGCTCTTGTAACCCTCCTTGTCAGCACAGGTACGGGCAGCACCGCGCTTGGCATCTGTCACAGCTACGATTACCTTCTTGGCTTCTTCCTTGCCACGCTGAGCCTCGCACTGCTTCTTCAGCAGACGGAACGTCAGGGCAGTCTCGGTGGTGGTACCTGACTTTGAGATATTGATAACACCAAACTTCTTATCCTTCAGGTATTCGGTCAACTCAAAGAGGTAGTCCTCACCGATGTTGTTACCGGCAAAGAGAATGGTAGGATTCTTCTGGTCCTTGATGAGCCAGCCAAAGCTGTTGCTCAGTGCCTCAATCACAGCACGAGCACCCAGATAGCTACCACCGATACCGGCCACTACTACTGCCTCGCAATTGTCGCGCAGCACCTTTGCACAAGCCTGCAGCTCGTCCAGGAATGCTGGTGTAATGCTGGTGGGCAGATGCAGCCAACCCAGGAAGTCGTTACCAGGACATGTACCATTTTCCAAAGCCTCTTGTGCGGCCTTTACCTTTGGCTCAAAAGCCTTCACTGCGCCAGCCTCCAGGAAGCAGGCGGCCTTCGTGATGTCAAGTTTGATGTTACTCATAGTTTAAATTTTGTTTTATCTGAATGAATCTGTTAATAGTTTGATTTCAATTTGTGGACTGATGCGCTCGTACAATATATTATATACGGCATCGAGGATGGGCATGTTGACGTGACAGTGGCGATTGATCTCCTTCATACACTTGGTGCCGAAGTAACCCTCTGCTATCATCTCCATCTCAATCTGGGCTGACTTCACGCTGTAGCCCTTACCAATCATCGTACCGAAGGTGCGGTTGCGCGAGAAGTTGGAGTAGCCGGTAACGAGCAGGTCACCCAGGTAACAGCTGTCGGCAATGTTTCGCTCTATGGGGTGTATCACCTTCAGAAAACGAGCCATCTCCTGTACAGCATTGGCCATGAGGACTGCCTGGAAGTTGTCGCCGAACTTCAGACCATTGCAGATACCGGCAGCAATGGCATAGACGTTCTTTAAGACCGAGGAGTATTCGATGCCGATGACATCAGTAGAGGTCTTGGTCTTGATATAGTCGCTGGTGAGGACGTCCGCAAACGCCTGTGCTTTGTCGATGTCTGCACAACCTACGGTGAGGTAAGAGAGACGCTCCAATGCAACCTCTTCAGCGTGCGACGGACCACCAATGCATGCCAGATTCTCATAAGGCACGTCGTATACCTGATGGAAGTACTCTGAACAGACGAGATTCTCGTCAGGTACGATACCCTTGATGGCTGTGATGATATATTTGTCGCGGATGCGCGTCTTCAGTTTCTTCAGGTGACTCTTGAGGTAAGGCGATGGGGTGACGAAGACCAGCGTGTCGTACTGTTGGACTATCTTGTTGAGGTCACTGGAGAAGAATATCTCGTCGATATTGAAGTGGACACTGGTGAGGTAAGCGGGGTTGTGTCCCATACGACGGAAGTCCTCGATACGATCATCGCGACGCATATACCATCCGATGTGGTGGGTCTTACCTACCACTATCTTGGCTATGGCCGTGGCCCACGAGCCTCCACCAATAATCGCTATTCTACCACAGTCGTACATATTCTGGCTTTTAGCAGTTGGCTATTAGCAGTTTGCCTTCTCAATCCAAGCGGCTACTTCATCAACAGAAGGTTTCTGGAGTTCGAGTTTGTACTTCTTGAAGATCTCACCAATCTTCTGCTGAAGGCCCTGGGGCTTCTCGTCCTTGATGTTTGTAATCAGGTTGAAACCAGCCTTGCGAAGTACTGGGACGATATCTTCAGGAACACCAATCTCGGCCCACTCGGCTACTGACGACTGAGGAATCTTCTTCTCAGGTTTCATCTGTGGGAACAGCATCACCTCGCCAATGGCGAACTTACCAGTGAGCAGCATGACCAGACGGTCGATACCGATACCGATACCAAACGTAGGAGGCATACCATACTGCAGAGCGCGCAGGAAATCGTGATCGATGATCATAGCCTCGTCGTCGCCCTTGTCGGCAAGCTTCATCTGCTCGATGAAACGCTCCTCCTGATCGATAGGATCGTTGAGCTCAGAGTAGGCGTTGGCCAGTTCCTTACCATTGACCATTAGCTCGAAACGCTCAGTAAGTCCGGGCTTTGAACGGTGCATCTTGGTAAGTGGGCTCATCTCAACAGGATAGTCGGTAATGAATGTGGGCTGGATGAAGGTTCCCTCGCAGAACTCGCCAAAGAGTTCGTCGATGAGCTTACCCTTACCCATGGTCTCATCTACATCCATACCCTTAGAGAGGCAGAATGCACGAATCTCGTCCTCGGTCTTGCCATCGCAATCGAAACCAGTCTTCTCCTTGATGGCATCGAGGATAGGCAAACGACGGAATGGGGCCTTGAACGAGATGATATTGCCATCGATCTCAACCTCGGGCTTGCCGTTTACGGCAGTACAGATCTGCTCGAGCATCTTCTCAGTGAAGGTCATACCCCACAGCAGGTCCTTATAGCTGACGTAGAGCTCCATGCAGGTGAACTCAGGGTTGTGAGTCTTGTCCATACCCTCGTTGCGGAAGTTCTTACCCATCTCGTAGACACCCTCGAAACCACCAACAATCAGACGCTTGAGGTAAAGCTCGGTGGCGATACGCATGTACATGTCCTGATTCAGGGCATTGAAGTGGGTGATGAATGGGCGGGCTGAAGCACCACCTGCGATGCTCTGCAGGATAGGTGTGTCGACCTCGGTATATCCAGACTCGTCGAGAATACTACGCATGGTGCGGATGATAGTGGCACGCTTAAGGAAGGTGTCCTTTACGCCCTCGTTGACCACCAGGTCGACATAGCGCTGGCGATAACGCAACTCGGGATCATCAAACTTATCGTAGGCCACACCATCCTTATACTTAACGATAGGCAGTGGCTTCAGCGCCTTCGACAACAACGTCAGCTCTTTGCAGTGGACGCTGATTTCGCCCGTCTGAGTGCGGAACACAAAGCCCTTGATACCGATGAAGTCACCAATGTCTAGCAACTTCTTGAAAACGGTATTGTATAACTCCTTGTCGTCGCCAGGACAGAGGTCATCACGAGTGATATAGACCTGAATGCGGCCCTTTGAGTCTTGTAATTCTACAAACGAAGCCTTACCCATGACACGACGGCTCATCATACGGCCTGCAATACTCACTTCGCGGGTTTCAGCATCATCCTGAAAACTATCTATGATCTCTGTTGAGAAAGCATTGGTGGGAAATTCTGCTGCGGGATATGGATTGATGCCCATGTCGCGCAACTGTTGCAGACTTTCGCGTCTGCCAATTTCTTGTTCACTGAGTTCTAAAACGTTCATATCTATATTAAAATGTCGTATTACGTTGCAAAGGTACAATAAAAAAGTGAAAAGTGGATAGTGAATAGTGAAAAAAAAGCGAAAAAACTTGATAAAAGTTTTGCAGATAAAAAATTATTTACTATTTTTGTCGCGTAATACTTGAGTTAAACACATTTCGTTATGATTCAGAACGGTATCAAGACACGCGTTGTCGGAGTAGACATCAGTCTGGAACGAACATCGATAGGTATTGTCGATATCCGTGGAAATATTATTGCTACTGATTGTTTTGTAACATCTGAACATCCCTATATTGGTGATTATGTATCAGTGCTTTGTGAACACATTATGAATCTAGTGGATCGGAACGGAGGTTATGAAAGCATTCGTTCAGTGGGTGTTTGCGCGCCTAGTGGTAATTTCCGGACAAGCAGTATTGAGAACGCTCCCAACATGCCGTGGAAGGGGGTTGTCCCTTTGGCAGCCATGTTACGTGACCGTCTGGGCATGGCCGTTGCATTGGCCAACAACGCACATGCGATGGCCCTTGGCGAACAGACCTTCGGTGCCGCCCACGGTATGCGTGACTTCGCTGTTATCTCCATGGGACACGGTCTGGGCAGCTGCTTCTTCAGCAACGGTATCGTACACTTGGGCAACGACGGTTTTGCTGGTGAGGTTGGACATACATGTTTTATTCCGAATGGGCGCCAATGTGGCTGTGGCAAGCGAGGTTGTCTGGAGGCCTATACTGCTGCCAACGGTATCGTGATAACAGCTCAGGAAGTGTTGGCCGAGCGCACGGAGCCATCAATGATGCGTCAGGTAGAGCGACTTTCGCCGAAGCTGATTCAAGAACTCTGTGAGCAGGGTGATGAGCTAGCCATCGAGACCTACCGTCGTACGGGGTACTATCTGGGTCTGGGACTTGCCAACTATGCTTCTGTGCTGAATCCAGAGGCTTTCGTCTTTACGGGCGGTATTGCTCAGGCTGGCAAGTGGCTCTTCGAACCTGCTAACGAGGTTTTTGAAGAGCACGTCTTCCATAACTTGCAGGGTAAGGTGCGTTTCTTGGTTTCCAATTTGGAAAACCGCACGCGCAATATGTTGGGTGCCAGTGTGCTCGCATGGGGCGTGAAAGAGTATTCGTTGTTTAAGTAGCATATTGTATAATATAATAGGTGGCCTATATGATTAATGACAAGATAAAGTCCAAAGTGATAGGTATCAATGTGGATGTCGCCACAACGACCGTTGCAGTAGTTGACCTGCGCGGAAATATTTTGGCGCAAGACACTATTGCAACTCAGGACTATTCCAATGTGAACAACTTCGTAGAGGCGCTTTCTGAGCGTGTTATCATGCTAGCTGAGAATAACGGCGGTTATGAGAACGTCCGTTCAGTAGGTATGTGTGCACCCAGTGCCAACTACCTGACAGGCTGTATCGAGAATGCTCCCAACATGCCGTGGAAGGGTATCGTGCCCATTGCCGCCATGTTGCGAGATAGCATTGGTTTGGCGGTGGCTTTGGGCAATGATGCCCATGTGACGGCTCTTGGCGAATGGGCTTATGGCGTGGCTCACGGCATGGACAACTTCATTGTTGTGACATTGGTGGGTAGCGGTCTGGGCAGCTGTTTCTTTAGCAACGGTTTGGCTCATTTAGGCAGTGACGGTTTTGCCGGTGAGTTCGGTCATACGTGTATAGAGGATGGTGGTCGCCAGTGCTCTTGTGGACATAAGGGATGCCTGGAGGAGTATGTCTCTACGCGTGGTATCCTTCAAACTGTTAGCGAATTGTTAGAAGCCAACGATGCTCCTAGCAAGATGCGTCAGAAGGCTGCGCTGACCTTGGACGACATTGCAGAATATGCCGATGAAGGCGACGGTATTGCTTTGGAGGCCTGGAAACGTACTGGTGCTACCTTCGGTATTGCATTGGCCAACTATGCTAGCGTTGTCAACCCAGAGGCTATTATCCTTACGGGCGAGTTGACGAAGTATTGTGGCAGGATGTGGGCTGCGATGGAAGAGAGTTTCATGTCGAATGTCTTCGGAAACATCCGCGAGAAGGTGAAGATAGTTGTTTCCGAAATCAACGATTATGAGCGTAATGTCCTTGGAGCCAGTGCTTTAGCCTGGAAAGTCAAGGAGTACTCGTTATTCAAGTAGGCATTTGACCTAATAAGAGAGAATAAAAGGTATGACCACGTCGTACCTTAATTTATTTTAGTATTTGAAACTGGAGCCTCCTAGGAACTCACGCATGATGCTGGTGGGTGGTATCTCCTTATCACTGACGGGCAGGAAGTAGTGGATGAACTTCAGCAGTCGGTGGGCCTCGCTATATTCCGCACAGTTCTTGGGAACACTAGAAAGGATGATTTCTGCATGGGTGCGAAGTACAGCAAATTCAATGTTCAGTGCTGAGTTGAACATGGCATCAGCGGTCTCCTGATAGGGGAAAATCCATTTGTCCTCCGCCTCGCAGACGTTACCCCATTGGGCAATGGTCTCCTGAGCGGTGAAAGCTCCCTTGTTGTAGTCGCGGATGATACGGCGCAACAGACGGTTATCACGTGTGGGGATCCAGTTGTGATCGTCGAGTGAGATGCTGGTCAGTGCTGAGATGTAAATCTTGTACTTCAGCGAGTTTTCTATTTTCTGTGTCAGTTGTGGGTTCAGCGCATGGATACCCTCGATGATGAGCACTGTGTCGCCAGCCAGCTTCAGTTTCTTACCGTTCCACTCACGCTTGCCAGTAGAGAAGTTATATTCAGGAATCTCCACACGCTCGCCATTCATCAGACGCGTCAGGTGGTCTTCTAGTAGCTGGTAGTCCACAGCCTCGATGTTGTCGAAGTCATAGTCGCCATTAGGCAGCTTCGGTGTGTCCACGCGGTTGACGAAGTAGTCGTCGGTAGAGAACGACATGGGACGTAGTCCGCAGGCCAGCAGCTGGATGCTCAGACGCTTGCAGAAAGTGGTCTTTCCCGACGATGACGGTCCTGTGATGAGTACCAGTCGGATGGGATTCTCCTCGGCATGGAACCTGCGTTCTATGTCTTCGGCAATCTGCACAATCTTCTTCTCCTGTAGGGCTTCGCTAACCTGTATCAATTCCGAGGCATGCCCCTTGAGGATTGCTTTGTTGACATCACCGGCATTACTGAGGCGCATGATGATATCCCATTTCGTCTTCTCGGCAAACATCCCGTAAGTCTTCGGCATGTCCACCTTCTCAGCCAGTCGGGTGGGGTCGTTCCAGTCGGGCACGCGCAACAGCATACCGTCGTGGTAGGGTTCCAGCCCAAATACCTTTAGATAGCCTGCACTTGGTACCAACGGACCGTAGTAGTAGTCGGCGGTGTCGCCTAGGGTATAGTAATCGCTGTAGATTTGTCCACTGGTCTCCAGCAGTTTCACCTTATCGGAGAAACCACGCTCAGCAAAGACGCGGATGGCCTCCTCGTTGGTGGCCTCTGTGCGACGGAAGGGCATGTCCAGATTGACAATCTCCTTCATGCGATCGCAAAGACGCTCCACATCGCCTTCAGCCAGCGACTCGTTATTTTTTTTCTTGAAATTACAGTAGTATCCGCGCGAGATGGTGTGCTCGATAAACAGCTTCGAACCAGGGAAGAGATCTTGTGTGGCCTTGTAGAGCAGGAAGCACAGAGAACGCACATAGACGCGGTGTCCGCTACCCTCGCGGGCATCCAAGAACTCTACGTCGCGGTTCTGGTAGACTCTGAATTTCAGTCCCTGTGAGGCATTATTTACTTTGGCTGAAACTACAGGGTAGGGGAGTTTTATCTCATCGGCAAACTCCTGATAGATGTCTAATAGAGAGGTTCCTTCAGGGAAACTCTTGGTGACATTGTTGTTCTTGCAGCGGATCTGTAACATGGTGTTGAGAATTTTTCGGCACAAAAATACACATTTTCAACGAAATAACCAAAAAAAATGTGTATCTTTGCAACGTTACAGATAAAAATAATAGCAGGCTTATGAAGATTGTAATACTTGATGGCTATTCGGCCAACCCCGGCGACTTATCGTGGAAGGAGCTGGAGACAATGGGTGAGTTGACGGTTTATGACCGTACTGCACCGAGTGAGACTGTGGCACGGTGTACTGATGCAGCTGTTGTGCTGACCAACAAGGTGGTTCTCGGAAAAACAGAGATGGAACAGTTACCACACCTTAAATACATTGGCGTGTTGGCTACGGGGTATAACGTGGTGGATGTCGCATTTGCTCGTGAACGCGGTATCACCGTCACGAATGTTCCTGCGTATAGTTCAGAGAGTGTAGCACAGATGGTGTTTGCCCATCTGCTGACGGTTACTAACCGTACGGAGCACTATGCGCTACAGAACCGTCAGGGGCGCTGGACCCAGAATCCTGACTTCTGCTATTGGGACTTCCCACATATGGAACTGGCAGGCAAGACCTTTGGTGTCGTAGGATTGGGTAATATCGGGCAACGTGTGGCGCAGATAGCGCAGGCTTTTGCCATGAAGGTCAAGGCATTGACCAGCAAGACTACGCTTCCTGCTGGCATTGAGAAGGCGTCGCTAGACGAATTGCTTACCACTTCGGATGTAATTTCGCTACACTGTCCGCTGACAGAGAAGACACATCATCTTATTAATATTAGTACTTTGCAACAAGTGAAGTCTTCAGCTATACTCATCAATACTGGTCGTGGCCCGTTGGTGGACGATCTGGCTGTGGCCGAAGCGCTGGCTGAAGGTCGGCTAGCAGCCTTCTGTGCCGACGTGCTGACTGAGGAACCTCCTAAGGCCGATAATCCTCTGTTGCGTCAGTCCAATGCATTCATCACGCCGCATATAGCATGGGCATCGACAGAAGCCCGCATCCGACTGCTACAGGTCGCCATTGACAATGTCCGTGCCTTCCTGGACGACAAACCACAAAATGTGATAACATAAGAAAAGACGTCGCATGCGACGTCTTTCTTGTTTCGTGTATCGTGTTGTTAAAAGAACAGGGCTTTCTCCAGCCAATAGGTCAGGATACCGGCCATGTAGCCTACAAAGACAATCCACGTAATCTTCTTCATATACCAACCGAAGGTAATTTTCTCCAGACCCATAACGACGACACCGGCTGCAGAACCGATAATCAGCATACTGCCGCCTACACCGGCACAGTATGCTAGTAGCTGCCAGAAGATGCCGTCAACAGCCATAGCGCCCTCGGCAGCAACAGGATACATGCCCATGCAGCCTGCTACCAGTGGCACGTTGTCGACGATGCTTGACAAGACACCGATAATGCCATTGATGACGTAGTAGTTGCCCGAGAACGCCTCGTTAAGACCCTCGCCCAGCATTGTCAGCACGCCAACCTCCTGCAGTACGGCAACAGCCATCAGAATACCTAGAAAGAACATGATGGTCGATAGGTCTATGCGCGAAAGAATATCGCTGACGCGTTTAGCCATCGTGTCGTCCTCAGCTGTGTTATAGTGGAAAATCTCTGTCACGGTCCACAGCACGCCGAGTACCAGCAGAATACCCATAAAAGGTGGCAGGTGGGTAATGGTCTTGAAAATAGGTACGAAGACAAGACCACCTACGCCCAACCAGAAGATAATATCACGCTGTACCTTGGTAAACTGGCTGACATCAGCTGCGGGCAGGTTCTGTGCTTTGTCGAACTTTCCTTCGAGTTGGAGGCTGAGGATGAGGGCAGGAATAACCATCGAAATAAGCGACGGGATGAAAATCTCTGTTAATACACCTTGCGTTGTGATTACTCCCTTAATCCATAGCATGATGGTTGTCACGTCTCCAATGGGCGAGAATGCACCACCGGAGTTGGCTGCGATGATAACCAATGCAGCATAGATCAGGCGGTCCTCACGGTTCTGCACCAGTTTGCGCAATACCATAATCATCACGATAGACGTTGTCAGGTTGTCGAGGATGGCAGACAGGAAGAAGGTCATGAAGGCCACGCGCCAGAGCAGTTTGCGCTTGGAGCGCGTTTTCAGCGTGTCGCGCACAAAGTTGAAACCACCATTCGTGTCCACAATCTCCACAATCGTCATGGCACCCATCAGGAAGAACAATGTGCCACCGGCGTCGCCCAGGTGGTGCTCAATGACCTCGGCAATGCGGTGTATCACGTCGCCGCTTTCTACCATCGGATAGTAGCCATAGGGATCAACCATTAACAGTGTCCAGCAGAAGACACACATCAGAAGGGCAATAGCTGCCTTGTTGACTTTTGTCAGGCTTTCCAGTGCAATGCACAGATAGCCAGTTACGAAAACCGCAACAATACAGATAGTTAGTACAGACATTTTTCGTTTGTTTTTAATAGTATATTATCATTCTGCCTGCAAAGGTAGTACAAAAAAATTAAAGATGAAAAATTAAAGATGAAAAAAATTTCATCTAAACAGTATTTTCTATCCTCTAACCTCTAACTCCTAACCTCTAAAAAAGAAAAACGGACCGGAATATTGAGGGTATTCGGTCCGTTATTTAGAAAGCTGCTCTGAAGTTATACATTCTTGCCATATTGATGCAATACTCAGTGTAAGCTTCACTCTTCAACCATTTCTTAATTAACTTTTTCATCTTCATTTCCTTTCTTAATGTTTTGTTATCCTTATTATCTTTTTATTGTCATTCAGAGAACGCTATCCCTGTTTTGACGATGCAAAGGTACGACGAATGGAACAATATTCCAAGAAAATTCATGTCTTTTGATAGAAAAGTGTGGAAAAATTGATTAATATCAAAAAATGTGTGTTCGTGCACACTGCTAAATGATTATTTTATTTCTTTCCACTGGTCACGGCCTCGCGCATCTCCTTCAGCAGGTCGCTGGCGAAGATGAAATCGGTGAGGCGCTGGTTGGTGGAGTGCATGATCTGAGAAGATTCGCCCTGCCACTCCTTGCGCCCCTCATAGATAAAGATGATGTTCTCGCCAATACCCATCACAGAGTTCATGTCGTGGGTGTTGATGATGGTGGTCATGTTGAATTCGCGAGTGATGGAGTGAAGGAGGTCGTCAATGACCAAGCTAGTCTTGGGATCGAGACCGCTGTTGGGCTCGTCGCAGAACAGGTACTTAGGGTTGAGGGCGATAGCGCGAGCAATGGCTACGCGCTTCTGCATACCACCTGAGATCTCGCCAGGGTATTTCTCCTGCGCACCGACCAGGTTGACGCGCTCCAGACAGTCCATAGCACGACGGGTGCGCTCGCGGAGTGTCATGTTGGAGAACATATCGAGCGGGAACATGACGTTCTCGAGGACAGTGAGCGAGTCGAAGAGTGCTGCCGACTGGAAGATCATGCCCATCTCGCGACGCATGAGTACCTTCTCCTGCTTAGAGAGCGACACGAAGTCGCGTCCGTCGTATAGAATCTGTCCGCTGGTAGGCTCGAAGAGCCCTACGAGATTTTTCATCAGCACTGTCTTTCCTGATCCGCTCTGTCCGATGATGAGGTTGGTCTTGCCGTCTTCGAAGACTGTCGAGATATCCTTGAGCACCTCGATGTCGTCGAAACTTTTGTATAGGTTCTTGAGTTCAATCATGACAACAGCTGTGTGAGGAATACGTCGGAGAAGAGGATGAGTACGCTGGAGCAGACAACGGCATCAGTTGAGGCCTTGCCAACATTGACGGAGCCACCCTCTACGGTATAGCCGAAATAGGAGGGTACGGCCGAGATGATAAAGGCAAAGAAGAGGCTCTTGATGATGGACATCCACACAAACCACGCCTTGAAGTCGTGCTGCAAACCCAATGTGAGGTCGTCGGGCACGATGATGTGTCCGATATAGGCAGTACCATAGGCCCCCATGATACCCATTGCCGACGAGAAGATAACCAGTAGCGGCATGATGGTCAGCATGCCTAAAATCTTGGGCAGGATGAGGTAGCACGCTGAGTTGACACCCATGATGTCAAGGGCGTCAATTTGCTGTGTGACACGCATGGTGCCAATTTCTGAGGCGATGTTCGAACCTACCTTACCAGCCAGAATGAGACACATGATAGAGCTGGAGAACTCCAGCAACATGATTTCGCGGGTGGTGTAGCCTGATACCCAGCGTGGCATCCAAGGCGACTGGATGTTCAGCTTCATCTGAATGCAGATGACGGCACCGATGAAGAAGGAGATGAGCAGCACGATGCCAATTGAGTTGATGCCCAACTGGGCCATCTCCTTGACATATTGCTTCCAGAACATGCGAAAACGCTCTGGGACAGAGAATGTGCGTCCCATGAGCATCACGAACTTTCCGAACGTGGTCAGCGCGTTGAATATTAATTTCATGACCATAATCGGGTGCAAAGGTAACATTTTTAATGAAGAATGAAGAATGAAGAATGAAGAATTTTGTCTGCGGGAACATTTTTTTTACTTTTCACTATTCACTTTTCACTTTATTTTGTATCTTTGCACCCGATTATGGACGAACAAAGCAATGTGAAAGAGCCCGAGAGGCTGGTGCTGCGCACCGAGGGGTTGGTGAAACGCTATGGTAAGCGCACGGTGGTGAACGATGTGTCGTTCGATGTGAAGCAGGGCGAGATAGTAGGATTACTGGGACCTAATGGCGCTGGTAAGACCACGTCGTTCTATATGACGACAGGACTCATTGTGCCCAACGAAGGCCATATCTACTTGGGCGACGAGGAGGTGACGACCTATCCTGTCTATAAGCGCGCTCGTGCGGGTATTGGCTATCTAGCACAGGAGGCTTCTGTGTTCCGCAAAATGTCGGTAGAGGACAATATTCTCTCTGTATTGGAGATGACCGGCAAGCCCCGCGAGTATCAGTTGGAAAAGTTGGAGAGCCTGATCAAGGAGTTCCGTCTGCAGAAGGTTCGCAAGAACAAGGGCGACCAGCTGTCGGGTGGAGAGCGCCGTCGTACGGAGATTGCCCGCTGTCTGGCCATCGAACCGAAGTTTATTATGCTTGACGAGCCTTTTGCCGGTGTAGACCCTATTGCCGTTGAGGATATCCAGTTTATTGTGTGGAAACTGAAGGACCTGAATATCGGTATTTTGATTACCGACCATAATGTGGAAGACACGCTGTGTATCACCAACCGTGCCTATCTGCTTTTTGAGGGCCGTATCCTGTTTCATGGTTCTCCTGAGGAGTTGGCAGCCAATCCGGTGGTACGAAAGAACTACCTGACGGAGTCGTTCGTTTTGCGCCAGAAGGACTTCTCTGCACTCGAAGAACAACGTAAAGCCGAAGAAAATGAAGATTGAGTTTAGTTAATAATTCATAATTCATAATTCATAATTCATAATTATTTGCTACCTTTGCACGCTCAATACGCAATGTATATATAATTAATAAGGTATAAAAGAAGATGAATATTCAATTTGAAGCTCCTGATAAGGTGAATGGTCTGATGACTATCACGATGGAGACGGCTGACTATCAGCCTGAGGTCGAGAAGACCCTGAAAGACTATCGCAAGCGTGCACAGATTCCCGGATTCCGTCCTGGTCAGGCTCCTATGGGCATGATCAAGCGTCAATATGGTACCAGCGTCAAGGTTGACGTGATTAACAAGATGCTGGGCGAGAAGCTCTATGGTTATGTGCAGGATAATAAGATTCATATGCTGGGTGAACCCCTTCCCAGCGAGCAGCAGGCTCAGCTCGACTTTGAGAGCGAACAGCCTCTGGTTTTCAAGTTTGATATTGCTGTGGCTCCTGAGTTCGAGGCTAAGTTGAGCGGTAAGGATAAGGTGCCTTTCTATAATATCACTGTTGACGACAAGCTCATCGACCAGCAGGTAGAGATGTACCAGAGTCGTGCTGGGCACTACGACAAGGTAGAGGCTTTCGATGCTGAGCAGCGCGATATGCTGAAGGGTGACCTGCGTGAGGTAAACGGTACTATAGAGGTCGCTGACGCCGTACTGATGCCTCAGTATATGAAGGTAGAAGACCAGAAGAAACTCTTCGAGGGCGCTAAGTTGGGCGATATCATCACCTGGAATCCTCGCAAGGCTTATCCTGAGAGCGATGTAGAGGTTTCGAGCCTGCTGAAGATCCAGAAGGACGAGGTAAAGGACCACGAGGGCGACTTCACGTTCCAGATTACTGAGATTAGCCGTTTTGTTAAGGCTGAGATTGGCAAGGAACTCTTCGACCAGACCTTTGGTGAGGGTACTGTCAAGGACGAGAAGGAATTCCGTCAGAAGATTGCTGACCAGATTAGCCAGCAATTCAAGGCCGACAGCGACTATAAGTTTCTGCTCGACGTTCGTGAGCACATGGAGAAGAAGGTTGGCAAGTTGGAGTTCCCAGAGGCTATCCTGAAGCGTGTGATGCTGCAGAACAACAAGGACAAGGGTGCTGACTTCGTGGAGAAGAATTTCGAGGCAAGTATCAAGGAGCTGGCTTGGCACCTGATGAAAGAGCAGCTTGTCAGCGCTCAAGGCATCAAGATTGAGGACGCCGACCTGAAAGAGACTGCCAAGGAGGCTGCCCGTGCACAGTTCGCACAGTATGGCATGTCAAATATCCCTGACGAGTATCTGGAGAATTACGCTCAGGAGATGCTGAAGAAACGTGAGACTGTTGACGGACTGGTAGACCGTGCCGTTGACGTGAAGCTGACTGCCGCCCTGAAGAGTGTTGTGAAGCTTGACGAGAAAGAGATTTCTTTGGAGGACTTCCAGAAGATGCTTCAGGAGAAGTAAAAAGGTGAAAAAGTAAAGAGGTAAATAGAATTATAATTCTTTAACCAAAAAAAGAGCCGGAATGTCATTGCATTCCGACTTTTTTTTGTAATTTTGTATCTACTTATTGATAAGATTATGAACAACGATTTTAGAAAATACGCTACCAAGCACCTTGGAATCAATGGTCTCGTGCTTGACGAAGTGATGAGTGCACAGGCTCAGTATCTTAATCCATATATCTTGGAGGAACGCCAATTGAACGTTACACAGATGGATGTTTTCTCGCGCTTGATGATGGATCGTATCATCTTCCTTGGTACACAGATTGACGACTATACCGCTAACACCCTGCAGGCACAGTTGCTCTACCTTGACTCTGTAGATTCAGGAAAGGATATCTCTATTTACCTGAACTCTCCTGGCGGGAGTGTGACAGCAGGGCTGGGTATCTATGACACCATGCAGTTTATCTCCAGCGACGTGGCTACCATCTGTACAGGTATGGCTGCCTCGATGGCTGCTGTGCTGTTGGTCGCAGGTACCGAAGGCAAGCGCTCGGCGCTGCCTCATAGCCGTGTGATGATTCACCAGCCGTTGGGCGGTGTGCAAGGTCAGGCTTCGGATATTGAGATTGAGGCCAAGGAGATTATGAAGTTCAAGAAAGAGCTCTATACCATCATCTCTGAACATTCGCACACTCCTTATGACAAGGTGTGGAACGACTCTGACCGCAACTACTGGATGACTGCAGAAGAGGCCAAGGAGTATGGTATGATTGATCAGGTGCTCAAGAAGAAGTAAGGAATGGCAAAGAAGAAATGTAATTTCTGCGGACGCTCGGAGGACCAAGTGCGACTCCTGATAACTGGTGTGGATGGCTGCATCTGCGAAGATTGTGCTGTTCAGGCCTATCAGGTCGCTACGGCCAACGGCTTTGGTCCTGAGGCAAGGAAAGGAATAAAGCCGGACTTCAAGAATCAACGCATTCCCAAGCCTAAGGAGATTAAAGAACATCTGGACCAGTATGTCATTGGCCAGGACGAGGCCAAGCGCTATCTCTCCGTTGCTGTCTACAACCACTATAAGCGTTTGCAGCAGCCAAAGGATGACAATGGTGTTGAAATTGAGAAGTCGAACATCATCATGGTGGGTTCGACGGGAACGGGTAAGACCCTGTTGGCCCGTACCATTGCTAAAATGCTTGACGTGCCTTTTACCATTGTCGATGCTACTGTGTTTACAGAGGCTGGCTATGTAGGAGAAGATGTGGAGAGCATTTTGACCCGTCTGCTGCAGGTGGCTGACTATAATGTCGAGGCTGCTCAGCGTGGTATCGTCTTTGTCGACGAGATAGACAAGATAGCCCGAAAGACTGACAACCCCTCTATCACGCGTGACGTAAGTGGCGAGGGTGTGCAGCAGGGACTTCTCAAACTATTGGAGGGAACTATTGTCAACGTGCCCCCTCAGGGCGGTCGCAAGCACCCCGACCAGGAGTATATCCATATCGATACGCATAACATCCTGTTCATCTGCGGAGGAGCCTTTGACGGTATTGAACGCAAGATTGCCCAGCGTCTGAATACCCACGTGGTGGGTTATAACTCTGTGCAGAACGTACGCAAGATCGATAAGAACGAGCTGATGCAGTATGTGCAACCACAGGATTTGAAGTCCTTTGGACTGATTCCTGAGATTATCGGTCGTCTGCCTGTGCTCACCTATCTGAATCAACTGGATCGTAAGGCATTGACACGTATCCTTACGGAACCGAAGAACTCCATTGTGAAGCAGTATGTGAAACTGTTCCAGATGGATGGTATCGAACTGACCTTCTCGCAAGAAGCCCTCGATTTGATTGTCGACAAGGCGGTTGAGTATAAATTGGGAGCCCGAGGACTGCGTTCCATCGTGGAGAATATTATGATGGATGCCATGTTTGAAACTCCTTCCAAGAGAATGAAATCCTTTGAGGTGACGAGAGAGTATGCCCAGAAGCAACTCGACCAGTCGCACCTGCAATAATTGTTTACTGTTTACAGTTAAGAAAAAGTCTATGGCAAAAGAAAAACAGAACCTGACTGAGGCGCTGAAGAAGTATTTCGGCTTTGATAAGTTCAAGGGCGACCAGGAAGCTATTGTACAGAACGTGCTTGACGGCAAGGACACTTTCGTACTGATGCCTACGGGTGGTGGAAAGTCACTGTGCTACCAGCTGCCGTCACTGCTGATGGACGGTACGGCTATCGTTATCTCTCCGCTAATAGCCCTGATGAAGAATCAGGTGGACGTTATCAGTTCGATGAGCGACGAAGGTACGGCACACTATTTGAACTCGTCGTTGAACAAGACGGCTATTGACCAGGTCAAGGCAGATATCACGGCGGGACGTACCAAACTGCTGTATGTCGCCCCGGAGTCGTTGACGAAGGAGGATAATGTGGAATTTCTGAAACAGGCGAAGATATCGTTCTATGCTATCGACGAGGCTCATTGTATCTCGGAGTGGGGACACGACTTCCGACCGGAATACCGCCGTATCCGTCCTATTATCAATGAGATAGGACAGGCGCCTATCATTGCGCTGACGGCCACTGCTACCGACAAGGTGCGTACGGATATCAAGAAGAATCTGGGCATTGTGGACGCTACTGAGTTTAAGAGCTCGTTCAATCGCCCCAACCTGTATTATGAGGTACGCCCGAAGACCACGGATGTTGATAAGGATATCATCAAATTCATCAAACAGCATCCAGGCAAGAGTGGCATCATCTACTGTCTGTCGCGTAAGAAAGTGGAGGAATTGGCAGAGATACTGAAAGCTAACGATATCAAGGCGGCAGCCTATCATGCTGGCTTGGAGTCGGCACTGCGCTCGCAGACGCAGGACGATTTCCTGATGGAGGAAATCGATGTTATCGTGGCTACCATTGCCTTCGGTATGGGTATCGATAAGCCTGATGTGCGCTTTGTCATACACTACGACATCCCTAAGTCACTGGAGGGATATTATCAGGAGACTGGACGTGCAGGACGTGATGGGGGTGAGGGTATGTGTATCACTTTCTACGCCCATAAGGACTTGCAGAAGTTGGATAAGTTCATGGAGGGCAAGCCCGTTGCCGAACAGGATATCGGTCGTCAGTTGTTGGCTGAGACGGCAGCCTATGCCGAAACGTCGGTATGCCGTCGAAAGATGCTGTTGCACTATTTTGGTGAGGAGTATGCGCCCGACAACTGCCATAACTGTGACAACTGTCTGCATCCTAAAACGAAGATTGAGGCTGAGAAGCAGCTTGTAATGGTACTTCAGGCAATACAGGCCCTGAAGGAGAATTTCCGTACTGACTATATCATCGATTTCGTGGAAGGTAAGGAGACAGAAGAGATCCTAGCTCACAAACACCAGAACCATGACCTCTTCGGAGTTGGTGAGGACGATAATCCCAAACATTGGAATCCCGTCATCCGTCAGGCGCTTATTGCTGGCTATCTGAAGAAGGATGTTGAAAATTATGGACTACTGAAACTGACGTCTGCAGGTAAAAAATTTATCAAGAATCCGACCTCCTTCATGATTGTCGAGGACAACGAGTTCTCTGAAGACTACGAGAACGATACCGAGCATGAGGTTGGCAGCAGTGCCTTGGACCCCACGCTCAGTGCTATGTTGAAAGACTTACGCAAGAAGGTGAGCAAGAAGTTGGAGCGTCCGCCATACGTCATCTTCCAGGATGTCAGCATAGAACAGATGGCGACAGACTATCCTGTTACTCTGGAGGAACTGAAGAATATCCAGGGAGTGGGAGAGGGTAAGGTGAAACAGCCCTATGCCAAAGAATTCGTCGATCTGATTAAGCGCTACTGCGATGAGAATGAGATAGTCCGTCATAGCGATCTCCGTGTGCGTACCGTTGCAAAGAAGTCGATACTGAAAGTAAAGATTATTCAAGCTATTGATCGTCAGATCGCACTCGACGACATCGCTACGGCACAGGGTTTGGAATTCGAGGAACTGCTTGACGAAGTGGAGGCTATTGTCTATAGTGGTACGAAACTAAACATCGACTACTTTTTGGAAGAGGTGATGGATGAGGATCGTATTGACGATATCTACGACTATTTTGCCGATAGCGACACTGATTCGCTGGAGGCAGCTCTCGACGAACTGGGTCAGGAATGCTCGGAAGACGAGATACGTTTGGTTCGCATCAAGTTCCTGTCGGAAATGGCCAATTAGAATCATGAAGAAGTTATTGTTGATATTGTTGGCTGTGGCTTGTATGTCACAGTCTGCAGAGGCACAGTTTTTTAAGAAGCTTTTTAAGAAAAAGGCTAAGACGGAAGCGAAGGCTCCTTTAACGGCTGATGGCATTGATGACGATGCACAGCTTGCTCTTGCGGATATTGCTTCTTGTGCGGATAATCGTAACAACCGCAATGCTTTCTTAAATATTCCTTTGGGCATCAAGGCTGATCGCTTTGAGAAGCTACTGCTGCAACAAGGTTTCATGGAGCGGAAGAACGAGGGAACACAAACCTCGAAGACCTATTACTATGAGGGGGAAGTCTATGGCGCTAAGTCACTGATTACATTGGCTGTTTCGGAAAAGACGGGACGTGTCTATGCTGTTGATGTGGAAGACCAGGCTATCTATCCTTCGGAGCAAGCTGTCAAACAACGTTTCGTTGCTCTAAAGAAGGAGCTGGTCAATGTCTATGGTTGTGGCTTTATAGACAATCAGGGCGAGGCATATACTATTCAGAGTCGTTTGGGAACGGTCAATATGCATTATGAGCGCAACTCGCAAACCACTAGCTATACCATTGGTTTCGCACTAGATGATGCCAAAGCTTATGAGATGGCTTATCAGGAGATGGAGGATAAAGCCTATGAGACGGCGCCTCGAACAATTACTGATGGTTTGGCTGAGGCCTGTAGTCATACTGATTTGGTGGGTCTGGGTGTGAAACTGCTTCAGAACAAGACGGTGAAAGGTGCACAAGAGATTCTTCTCAGCTATGATTATTCGTTAGGGAAGACAACCAACAAGGCGATGTCGGCCTCATTGACCATTGGTGATTATAAGGTTGTAGCCTCTTTGGCTCGTCGTAAGCAGACAATTACAGCTATCACACTGACAGCCAATGACAATCTATCTGCTGTTTGCCGTGATTTGCAGACTAATGGCTTTGCCTCTGCCAATCAGAAAACGTGGCAGCTAGACAAGATGTCTGTTACCGTATCTGCCGATAAGCAGGGTAGAGTAGTGTTATTGTTACGTTAAATCCTATTAATAATAGGTGAAAACGCTTGCCGTCTCAGAAAAAATGAGTAATTTTGCACGCAATAAAATTTAAAGAAGTATTTTTATGTCATCATTTATTGCAGACAAAATTGTGATGGACGGCTTGACTTTTGACGACGTCCTGTTGATTCCAGGTTATTCTGAGGTATTGCCCAAGACGGTAGAGTTGAAGACGCGATTCTCTCGTCACATCGAGTTGAATGTCCCATTCGTAACGGCCGCAATGGATACCGTTACGGAGAGCCAGATGGCTATTGCCATTGCCCGTGAGGGAGGTATCGGTGTCATTCACAAGAATATGTCTATCGAGAATCAGGCTCGTGAGGTGGCTATCGTTAAGCGTGCAGAGAACGGTATGATCTATGATCCTGTCACCATTCGCCGTGGCTCAACGGTACAGGATGCATTGGACATTATGGCTGAGTATCATATTGGTGGTATTCCCGTTGTTGACGAGGGCAATCGCCTGGTAGGTATCGTTACCAATCGTGACCTACGCTTCGAACGTCGTTTGGATAAGAAGATTGATGAGGTGATGACCAAGGAGAATCTGGTGACGACACACCAGCAGACTGACTTGGCTGCTGCTGCCCAGATTCTGCAGGAGAACAAGATTGAGAAGCTTCCCGTGGTCGATAAGGACAACCACTTGGTGGGACTTATCACTTATAAGGATATTACGAAAGCAAAGGACAAACCCATGGCATGCAAGGACGAGAAAGGGCGTCTGCGTGTTGCCGCCGGTGTGGGTGTGACGTTTGATACGCTCGACCGTATGCAGGCACTGGTGAATGCAGGTGTTGATGCTATCGTCATTGATACAGCTCATGGACATTCGAAGAGCGTTATCGAGAAACTTCGTGAGGCTAAGGCTTCGTTCCCGAATATCGATATCGTGGTTGGTAACATTGCTACTGGCGAGGCTGCAAAGATGCTGGTAGATAACGGTGCTGATGCAGTGAAGGTAGGTATCGGACCGGGCTCTATCTGTACGACGCGTGTCGTGGCAGGCGTGGGTGTTCCCCAGTTGAGTGCGGTCTATGACGTGTATAGTGCCTTGAAGGGTACTGGTGTTCCCTTGATTGCCGATGGTGGTCTGCGCTATTCTGGCGATATTGTCAAGGCACTTGCTGCAGGCGGTTCCTGTGTGATGATTGGTTCACTGGTGGCTGGTACTGAGGAGAGTCCTGGCGACACCATTATATATAATGGACGTAAGTTTAAGAGCTATCGTGGTATGGGTTCGCTGGAGGCTATGGAACACGGTTCAAAGGACCGCTATTTCCAGGCAGATACCAAGGATGTGAAGAAGTTGGTGCCAGAGGGTATAGCCGGACGTGTTCCTTACAAAGGCACCGTTCAGGAGGTAATTTACCAGATGGTGGGTGGCCTGCGCTCAGGTATGGGCTACTGTGGTGCTCCTACTATTGAGAAACTGCACGATGCTAAGTTTACGCGTATCACCAATGCAGGTGTCAACGAGTCGCATCCGCACGACATCACCATCACTAGTGAGGCGCCTAATTATTCAAGACCTAACGACTAAATGAAAAAGCAACTGATTCTCGCAGCATGGCTGCTGAGTGCCTTGACTACTACGGCACAGTCTGTCAACGACCCCATTATCATGACGGTGGCAGGTACACCTGTACCCCGTTCTGAGTTCGAGTATTCTTACAATAAGAACAATACCGATGGTGTCATTGATAAAAAGAATGTGGAGGAGTATGTAGACCTCTTCATCAATTATAAGCTGAAGGTACAGGCTGCACTGGATGCCCGTATCGATACGACACAGGCTTTTCTGACGGAGTTTGCACAGTATCGCGACCAGCAGATTGTACCCACCTTTGTGACTGACGACGACATGTTGGAAGAAGCCCATAAGGTGTATGACGAGACGGTGCAGAGCATTGGTCCTGACGGACTGGTGAGTGCAGCACATATCCTTCTCAGACTTTCTCAGACTGCTTCTGAGTCTGAGCAACAGGTGGCTAAGCAGCGCATCGACTCTATTTATAATGCGCTGAAGGCTGGTGCTGACTTTGAAACATTGGCCAAGAGTTTGTCGCAGGATACAGGTTCCGCACGTCGTGGTGGTATGCTGGGATGGTTCAGCAAGAACCAGACCGTGAAGGAGTTTGAGGATGCTGCATTCGCTTTGCAGCCAGGCGAGATGAGTAAACCTGTATTATCGCCCTATGGTTGGCATATTATTTTGGTAAAGGAGCGTAAGCAGTTTGAGCCTTTTGACTTCCATAAGGACAATATCTTGAAGTACTTGGAGCAGCGTGGTGCTCGTAACAGCATTTCTGACCGTAAAATCGATGAGATGGTTAAGAACTCCAATGGTCTGCTGACGAAGGAACGTCTGATGGAGATGCGTGCTGATTCGTTGTCGGCTGTCGACCTGTCGATGCGTTATTTGATTAAGGAGTACCACGATGGTCTATTGCTCTATGAGATTAGCAACCAGCATGTTTGGGACAAGGCCGCCAAGGATGAGGCTGCGTTGGAGCGTTTCTTTAAGAAAAACAAGTCGAAATACAAGTGGGAGGAGCCACGCTTCAAGGGTATGGCCTACCATGTGAAGGTACAGTCAGATGTAAAGGCTGTTGCTGACTGTGTGAAGAAGCTGAAGTTCGATGATTGGAATGAGGCACTTCGCAAGACCTTTAACAACGACTCTATCCTGCGTATCCGTGTGGAGAAGGGACTCTTCAAGAAGGGTGACAACAAGTTGATAGACCGCGAGGTATTCAAGGTACAGGATGTCAAGGTAGATAGCGTGAAAGGCTTCCCCATTGATGCTACCTATGGTAAACTCCTTAAGGCTCCCCAGGCCTATACCGATGTTCGTGGCTTGGTGACAGCCGATTTACAGGACGAGTTGGAGCGCGAATGGGTCGCAGATCTGCGTCGTCGTTATACATTCACAATCAATGATGATGTTTTAAAGACAGTCAATAAGCATGAATAAAAGAATTCTAGTTATTCTGTTCTTACTAGCCTCACTGGTCTCACTGGCTAATGCTCAGAACGATAGTCTTCGCGCTATTGTTGATGAGGTAATATGGGTTGTGGGAGACGAGGCTATCTTGAAGTCGGATGTGGAGGCTATGCGTCTGCAGTCCGAACAGGAAGGTTTGCGCTGGAATGGTGATCCGGACTGTTCTATTCCAGAACAGATTGCTGTACAGAAACTCTTTCTGAATCAGGCTATTACCGATAGTGTTGAGGTTACGGAGTCTGAAATAACTAACGGCGTGGAACAGTATCTCGAACAGATGATATCTATGATAGGTTCGCGCGAGAAGTTGGAGGAGTATCAGAAGAAGAATATGAGTCAGATACGTGCAGACCTGCGCGAGTCGTTCCGTGAGCGTCAGATGGTGCAAGGCATGCAGCGTAAACTGACTCAGGATATCTCTGTGTCGCCTGCTGAGGTACGTAGGTTTTTCAAAGACCTGCCTCAAGATAGTATTCCCTTTGTGCCCACAGAGGTGGAGGTACAGATTATAACGATGCAGCCTCGTATTGAACAGGATGAAATCAATCGCGTTAAAGACGAGCTGCGTGACTATACTGACCGTATCAATAAGGGTGAGTCAACTTTCCAGACACTGGCCCGCTTCTACTCAGAAGACCCAGGCTCGGCCCGTCGAGGTGGAGAATTGGACTATACCAGTCGTATAGAACTGGACCCTGCCTTTGCCAATGTGGCCTTCAGTCTGACAGACCCTAAGAAGGTCTCGAAAATTGTGGAGTCGGAATTCGGTTTCCATATCATCCAGCTCATTGACAAACGCGGTGAGAAGATAAAGGTGCGTCACATACTTCGCAAGCCAGTGATGAGCGATGAAGCAGTGAATACTGCGATGGGGCGTCTGGATTCTCTTGTGACAGCTATTCGTACGGGTGTTGCCCCAGAGATTTTGGGTGACCATTTCAAGGGTACGTTTACTTTTGAGGATGGTGTGGCACTCTTCTCTGATGACAAAGATACGCGTAATAACAATGGTTTGATGGCCAATGTTACTCAGGATGGACGTACTTCTCGTTTCAAGATGGCCGACCTGCCGCCAGAGGTTGCCAAGGCTATTGATGGACTTGAGGTGGGGGCAGTTTCTAATCCTTTCCAGATGATAAATACTCGTGGCAAGTCTGTTTGCGCCGTTGTGAAACTGAAGAACCGTCGTGAGGGTCATAAGGCTACCATCACGGAGGACTTCCAGATTATGAAGAATGTGGTGATGGCCAAACAGCGTGAGAAAGTATTGCACGACTGGGTCGTTAACCGCATCAAGTCTACCTATGTCCGTCTCAACGAGCGCTATCGCGACTGTAAGTTTGAGTACGAGGGGTGGGTGAAATAAAGTTTGGAGTATAAAGTTTAGAGTTTGAGGAAGTCGTTATCTGTCATTCTCGGATTGTTGGTGTTGGCTATTGCCTTTGCGGCACAGCCACAACGCAAGCGTCCTCCACGGAAGAAGGTGGAGGATAAGCGTGTGTATCTGGTACATTCCGATAATCTGCACTATGACCAGTACCGCAATGGCGATGCACAGGTGCTGCATGGTAATGTGCACTTCCGGCATCAAGGGGCTGACCTGTTCTGTGACAGTGCGCACTTTTATGAACAGACCAACTCCTTCGAGGCTTTCGGACACGTGAAGATGAAGCAGGGCGACACGCTGAGCCTGACGAGTGATTATGCTTATTATGATGGTAACGACCAATTGGCACAAGCTCGATATAATGTGGTATTGCGACATCGGAAGACAACGCTTTATACTGATTCGCTGGACTATGACCGCATGTATAATTTTGGAAACTTCTTCGAAGGCGGTAAACTGGTAGACGGCAAGACGGTGCTGACATCTGACTGGGGGGAGTATCATACAGACACTAAACAGGCGATGTTCTACTATGATGTGCGTCTGAAAGACCAGAAACTCTACCTGACAACCGACTCCTTGTTCTATGATACGCAGACATCGCGAGCCCATATCGTTGGACCTTCGAATATTACTTCGGGAAGCAGTCATATCTATAGTGAGGACGGTTACTACAATACGAAGACGGAACGCTCGGAGCTCTTCGGCCGTTCTGTCATAGAGGATCGGGGACGTACGCTCGTGGGCGACAGTGTCTATCACAACGCTGCTGATGGTACCAACTATGCGTATAATAATGTCATTTATACGGACTCCGTGAACAAAAACATGATGACAGGCGACTACTGCGAGTATAACGATTCGACGGGTTTTGCGATGGCTACCAAGCGTGCTGTGACCATCGATTTCTCACAGCGTGACTCGCTCTACATGCATGCCGATACGTTTAAGGTGTTCACCTATAACATCCGTACGGACTCTGTCTATCGTAAGATTCATGCCTATAACAAGGTGCGTGCCTATCGCAAAGATGTGCAGGCCGTTTGCGACTCGTTGGTATATGACTCGCAGGACTCTTGCATGACGATGTACAAGGATCCTATCGTCTGGAATCTTGGTCAGCAGCTCTTTGGCGAGGAAATAAAGGTGTATATGCGTGACTCTACCATTGACCGAGCACATGTGTTGCGACAGGCTTTTTCAGTAGAACAACTGAAAGACTCTGTACACTATAACCAGGTGTCTTCAAAGGAGATGAAGGCCTTCTTCAGAAAGGGTGAAATCCGTGAAACTCAGGCTATTGACAATGTGTTGGTGGTGTATTATCCTATTGACGAATCGGACAGCACCATCATCGGACTGAATTATACGGAAACGCCACTGATGAAAATGTTTCTAGAGAACAAAAAGATGCAGAAGATATGGATGGAGAAACCTACAGGTACCTTGTATCCCATGACGCAGGTGCCACCAGGCAAGCATTTCCTTCCACAATTTGCGTGGTTTGACTATGTCCGTCCATTGAATAAAGACGATATTTTCAACTGGCGTCCCAAGAAGGCGGGTACTGAGTTGAAGGAAATCAAACGTCGTGAACCACCTAAGAATACGAAGAAAAAATGACAGATGTGATACAACTGCTACCAGATAGTGTAGCCAATCAAATCGCTGCTGGTGAGGTTATCCAGCGGCCTGCTTCTGTCATCAAGGAGTTGGTGGAGAACGCTGTAGATGCTGGCGCACACACCATCAATGTCTTGGTGGTCGATGCCGGACGCACCTCTATACAGGTTATCGATGATGGTTGCGGAATGTCGGAGACGGATGCTCGTCTGGCTTTCGAGCGTCATGCAACGTCGAAGATTCGTAAGGCCGATGATTTATTTGACTTGCATACAATGGGATTCCGTGGTGAGGCATTGCCCTCAATAGCTGCGGTCTCCCAGATTGAACTGCGCACGCGTCGTGAATCGGACGAGGTGGGTACTTGTCTGCGACTTTCGGGTTCTCGAGTGGAGAGTCAGGAGATGTGTTCGTGTGGTGTGGGTAGCTCTTTTACGGTCAGCAACCTGTTTTTCAATGTCCCAGCACGTCGTAAATTCTTGAAAACAAATGCGACAGAACTGAATAATATTCTGACAGCTTTTGAACGTATAGTGTTGGTTTATCCGAATATTTGCTTTACGCTTCATAGCAATGGTCAGGAGTTAATGAATCTCAGAGCAGGTTCGCTGCGCCAGCGTATTACGGATGTCTATGGTCGCCGCTATGGTCAGGATTTGTTGCCTGTCAGTGTTGATACGGCCCTCTGCAGGATTTCTGGTTTTGTGGCTAAGCCAGAGACTGCTCGCAAGAAAGGTGCCCATGAGTATTTCTTTGTGAATGGGCGTTTTATGAAGCATGCCTATTTCCATAAGGCTGTGCAGCAGGCGTATGAACGACTCGTCCTCGCGGGCGCGCACGTACCTTATTTTATTTATTTTGACGTGAGCCCTGCTGATATCGATGTCAATATCCATCCCACCAAGACGGAGATTAAGTTTGAGAATGAGCAGGCCATCTGGCAAATACTCTCTGCTGCAGTGAAAGATGCCATTGGACAGTTCTGTGAGATACCGCAGATAGAGTTTGATACGGAGGGACGTCCTGATATCCCCGTCTACAACCCTGTCACCGTACCTGTGGAGATGCCGCATGTGGAGCGCAATCCGCAATATAATCCTTTTAAGGAGAAAGCATCCCGTAACTGGGAACGCCTTTACGAGGGGCTGCCCACACAATCTGCTCACCAGGAACGGTCGCTGTTTGACAATCCTCCTCAGAGTGACGCACTCATTCCCAACGATGCCCCTCTCTCCGAACAGCCTGTCGAACTGACAGATGTCAGTCCGTTGCACTACCAGTATAAAGGACGTTATATCATGACTGCTGTGAAGTCTGGCCTGATGATTATTGACCAGCATCGTGCTGATGTCCGCATTCGCTACGAGCGTTATATGCAACAGTTGACGGATGCTCCTTCCAGCAGTCAGCGTATGCTGTTCCCCGAGGTGATAGAGTTGCCCCCTTCTGAGGCTGTGCTCATGGAGGATATGATGCCTGCATTGACGGCTGTGGGTTTTGAACTGACTCCCCTGGGACCGACGAGCTATGCAGTCAGTGGTGTACCTGCTGGTATTGAGGGTTTGAATGCTTCCCAACTCTTGCAAGACATCATTGCCTCGTCAGTACCTGTCAGCCACGAAAGTTTGTCCATTAACCATCAAGTAGCCCTGAGTCTTGCCCGTCATGCAGCCATTCCTTATGGCCAGCAACTGACGAATGAAGAGATGGATGTCGTGGTGAATAATCTCTTTGCTTGTGACAATGTAAATTACACACCCGATGGGAAAGCAGTACTGTGTATTCTGCCCCAAGCAGATATTGAGCATTTGTTAGCGTAAAATGTTAGACAAAAACACCGATTTTCTATGATTTTTGCGCTTTTTTTGCTGAAAAATCAAAAAAATGAGCAAAATTTTAAATTTATTTGCAAAAAAACTTTGATTATTCGAAAATAATATTTACTTTTGCACAGAATTTCGAAAAGAATTATTTAACTTAATTTAATTAGTATAGTATGAAAAAGTTATTCTTGATGCTGGCAGTCGCCAGTCTTTCACTGAACGCAATGGCTCAGGAGGATCCTACTGAGAAGTATAGCGTATCAACAAACTCTTTCTGGAGCAACTGGTTCATTCAGGCAGGTGTTAATTGGAATGCTGGCTATGTAGGAACTGATAACATCTTCAGCAATCCTTTCTACAAGTTCCCTCTGGGTGCTGGTCCTAAGGATACTGATCATGCAGCTCTGACATCTCTGGGCTTCTCTCTGGCTATTGGTAAGTGGTTTACTCCTGGTCTCGGACTCCGTACTAAGGTTAACGGCCTCTGGCTCGGTAAGGCTTTTGATGGTGATGTTCCCATGTACCTTGGTGTAAACGAGCATGTATTGTTCAACCTCCACAATCTGCTGGGTGGTTATGATGAGGATCGTTTCTGGAACTTCATTCCCTTCATTGGTGCTGGTGTAGCTCACACCATCAAGACTCCTGCAGGCATGGGTAAGGCTGGTACGTACACCTTCAGCGCTGGTTTGCTGAACACTTTCAAGCTCAGCAAGAAGCTGGCTGCTAACCTCGAGCTTGGTTATACAAACTATGGTACTGAGATTCTTGGTATTGGCGCTACTGGTGGTATTATGCCTAAGCATCGTTTCAACCAGTTCTCTGTTGAGGTTGGTCTGACTTATAACCTCGGTAAGGGCACTTGGAACAAGACTCCTGACGTAGACGCTATCAAGGCTCTGTCACAGGGTCAGATCGACGCTCTGAACGCTCAGTTGACTGACGCTCAGGCTGAGAACGCTCGTCTGAAGGATATGTTGGCTAACCAGCCTAAGGCCGGTGATCCTGGTACAGCTGTTGCTACTAAGACTGTTACAAAGGTTGTTGCTGCTCCTGTATCTGTATTCTTCAACATTGGTCAGGCTAAGGTTGCTTCTAAGAAAGATCTGCAGAATGTTTCTGACCTGGCTAAGGTTGCTAAGGACAACAACTCTAAGATCGTTGTTACTGGTTATGCTGATAGCAAGACTGGTTCTGCTGCTTACAACCAGAAGCTGTCTGAGAAGCGTGCCAACACTGTTGCTGACGAGCTCGTTAAGATGGGTATCGACCGCAACAATATCGAGATCGTTGCTGCTGGTGGTGTAAACACTCTGAGCCCCATCAACTACAACCGTCGCGCTACTGTTGAGATTAAGTAATCTAAACGCAAGAAAATATCAAAAGGAGTTCCGATACTATCGGGACTCTTTTTTTTGTTAAATATCAAAAAAAAACTGGGCTCGTGATAATAATTATGAATGATGAATTATGAATTATGAATTATTTTCACTACCTTTGCATCAACACAAATGACTAACAGTAATTTAAACAGATGACGATGATTTGGAATGAAACCGTTGAGTGCATGAGTCGTGAACAGCTTCGCGAACTGCAGAGCTCACGTTTAAGGAAAATGGCGGAATATGTCTATTACAATACGCCATTCTATCGTAAGAAATTTCAAGAGATGGGGCTTGAACCTGGTGATATCAAGGATATTGATGATATCACCAAGTTGCCTTTTACCAATAAGCTCGACCTGCGTGACAACTATCCTTTTGGATTAGCAGCAGTACCTATGAGTCAGATTGTGCGTATCCATGCCTCCAGTGGTACGACAGGTAAACCTGTGGTGGTGCTCTATACTCGCAAGGACTTGGCTATGTGGTCGGAAGCTATCTCACGTGCCTTTACTGCTTATGGCGCTACGAAGGAAGATGTCTTCCAGGTAGCCTATGGCTATGGACTCTTTACTGGTGGCTTGGGCGCTCACGATGGTGCCACGAATATTGGAGCCAGTGTGATACCCATCTCTTCAGGTAATACGCAGAAGCAGATGACGCTGATGCACGACTTTGGTACTACCATCCTTTGCTGTACCCCCAGCTATGCTATGTTCCTGGGCGAGGCGATGAAAGAGTGTGAATATTCTCGCGACGAGTTCAAGTTGAAGGTGGGCGTCTTTGGTGCTGAGCCTTGGACGGAGAAGATGCGTCAGAAATTGGAAGAGAGTCTGGGTATCAAGGCCTACGATATTTATGGACTCAGCGAGATTGCAGGTCCTGGAGTAGGGTATGAGTGTGTGCACCAGTGTGGTACCCATCTGAATGAAGACCTGTTCTATCCTGAGATTCTGAATCCTGAGACGGGCGAGCCGATGCCTGAAGGACAACTTGGTGAACTGACTTTCACACACCTGACGAAAGAGGGTATGCCCCTTTTGCGTTATCGTACCCACGACTTGACGGCCTTGCACTATGACAAGTGTCAGTGTGGTCGTACGTTGGTACGTATGGACCGCATTCTGGGTCGTTGCGACGATATGCTCATCATTCGTGGTGTCAATGTCTTCCCGTCACAGATTGAGGATGTCATCCTGAAGTTGCCAGAGTATGAGCCTCACTTCCTGCTGACAGTCGATCGTGTGAACAATACGGATACCTCAGAGTTAAAGGTCGAGGTGAAGGAAGAGTACTTCACGGACGATATGGCTACCCTCGTGGGCTTGCAGAAGAAGCTGGAGGCCGAGTTGCGCTCTGTTATCGGACTGGGCTTCAAGGTGAAACTTGTTGAGCCTAAGGGTATTGAGCGTTCTGAGGGCAAAGCCAAGCGTGTCATTGACAAGAGAAAAATTTAATAACGAAAACCAAAGAAATATGTTAGCAAAACAATTATCCGTTTTTCTGGAGAACAAATCTGGTCGTCTGACCGAAGTAACCGATGTGCTGGGCGCTGCTGGCGTTAATCTCTCAGCCATGAGTATTGCCGATAACTCCGACTTCGGCATCCTGCGCTGTATCGTCAGCGATCCTGACAAAGCCTATCAGGTGCTGAAGGCTGCCCATTTTGCTGTAAAAATTACTGATGTCATCGGCTTTACCTGCCCAAATGTCAGTGGCTCGCTGGCCAAGGTGCTGAAATACCTCTCTGAGAATGGTGTCTTCATTGAGTATATGTACTCGTTTGCCAATGGCGACGCAGCTACTGTCGTTATCCGTCCTACCGATTTGGAGAACTGTGAGCGTATCCTTTCTGAGAAGAAGGTAGAGCTGATGGAAGCCAACGATTTGTACAAGTTATAAGCTAAATATGGGCCGAAGTGCTAAAAGAAGTTAATTAGCTAAATATTTTCGGCCCATAATTTTTCTGTTTCAGTTTTTCTGCGTACCTTTGCACCCGCTTACAAAAAGCAAGGGCGTTTAGCTCAGCTGGTTTAGAGCATCTGCCTTACAAGCAGAGGGTCGGCGGTTCGAATCCGTCAACGCCCACGAAGGAGTTCCAAAGAGATTTGGGACTCTTTTTTGTTAAATATCAAAAAAACACCCCTTTGGTAGCAAATTATTCACTTTTCACTTTTCGCTTTTCACTTTTATTTTGTACCTTTGCACTCACATTTGAGAGAATGTATAGCTATATATTTAAATTAAGGTATTAGAGAAAGCATGGAATTAGATGCATTGACCGCCATTTCTCCTATCGATGGCCGTTACAGAAGCAAAACAGAACCGTTGTCAGGATACTTTTCCGAGTATGCATTGATACGTTATCGTGTGCGCGTAGAAATCGAGTATTTCATTACCCTTTGCGAATTGCCGTTGCCCCAGTTGGCAGCAGTAGACCATAACCTCTTTGAGCCCTTGCGCGATATCTATCGTAACTTTTCTGAGCAGGATGCCCAGCGCGTGAAGGATATTGAGAAGGTGACTAACCACGATGTGAAGGCTGTGGAGTATTTCATCAAGGAGCAGATAGATAAAGCCGCTGACAAAGCCAATGGCGACAGTGCACTCAGTGGTTTTCCCGCTGAGGCTAAAGAGTTCATCCACTTTGGACTGACCTCACAGGATATCAACAATACCAGTGTGCCCTTGAGTATCAAGGAGGCTTTGGAGCAGGTGTACTATCCGATGGTCGAGGAACTCATTGAGCAGCTTAACGACTATGCTGAGCAGTGGAAGAACGTGCCCATGCTCGCTAAGACCCATGGACAGCCAGCCTCTCCTACACGTCTAGGTAAGGAGATTATGGTCTATGTCTGGCGTCTGGAGGAACAGTTGCGTGGTTTGAAGGATACCCCTATCACTGCTAAGTTTGGTGGTGCAACAGGAAACTATAACGCTCACCATGTGGCCTATCCGCAGTACGACTGGAAGGAGTTTGGCAACAGTTTCGTTTCAGAGAAGTTGGGATTGGAGCGTGAGCAGTGGACCACCCAGATTTCCAATTACGACTGGTTGGCAGCTATTTTCGATGCCATGCGTCGCATCAATACCATCATCATCGACCTCGACCGCGACTTCTGGATGTACATCTCTATGGAGTATTTCAAGCAGAAGATCAAGGCTGGTGAGGTAGGTTCCAGTGCTATGCCTCACAAGGTGAACCCCATTGACTTCGAGAATTCAGAGGGAAATATGGGTATGGCCAATGCTGTGCTGGGCTTTTTGGCACAGAAATTGCCTGTGAGCCGTCTGCAGCGCGACCTGACGGACTCTACCGTTCTGCGCAACGTGGGTGTTCCCATGGGTCACGCCCTCATCGCTATCCAGAGCACGCTGAAAGGTCTGCGCAAACTTATCCTCAACGAGCAGAAGTTGCAAGAAGACCTCGACAATACGTGGGCAGTGGTCGCTGAAGCTATCCAGACCATCCTGCGTCGTGAGGCCTATCCCAATCCTTACGAGGCGCTGAAGGCTTTGACACGTACCAACCAGAAGATGACGGAGGAGACTATTCACGAGTTTATTCAGGGTCTGAACGTCAGCGATGATATTAAGAACGAATTAATGGAAATAACACCATCAAATTATACAGGAATTTAATTAACAATATCAAATTAGTTTATAAAAATCCGCATTTATCAACACAAACAGCGAGCCGTGAGGCTCTCACATTAAAACAAACACAATTATGGAATTCGAAAACGAAAAGAAAACAGAAGAGCAGTCTGCTGAGCAGCAGAGTCAGAATCACGAGAGTGGTTATCAGGGCTATCGCCCAGGACGTTCGCCGCGTCCCCGTATTCAGAAGCCTCGTCCCCAGTTCAACCAGGGTGGCTACAATCGTAATCAAGAGCAAGAAGAGGACGGTTTCCGTCCTGAGGGCTTTGGTGCAGGTTTGATGTCAAGCACACCTCAGCGTCCTTCAGGTTATCGTCCACGTAATAACTATAATAATGAGGGAGGTTACCAGCCTCGTCAGGGTGGCTATCAGCAGCGTGGTGGCTATCAGCAGCGTCCTCAGTATGGTCAGCGTCCCCAGCAGGGTGAGGGTGGTTACCAGCCTCGTCAGGGTGGCTATCAGCAACGTCCTCAGTATGGTCAGCGTCCCCAGCAGGGTGAGGGTGGCTATCAGCCTCGTCAGGGTGGCTACGGCCAGCGTCCTCAGGGCGGTTATGGTCAGCAACGTCAGGGTGGTTACAACAACCAGCGTGGTGGCTATCAGCAGGGTGGTTACAATAACCAGCGTGGTGGCTATGGTCAGCAGCGTGGTGGTTACAATCAGCAGCGTGGTGGTTACAATCAGCAGCGTGGCAATTTCCGTCAGCACACTCCAGGCTATGATCCCAATGCTAAGTATTCGCTGAAGAAGCGTATCGAGTATAAAGAGGAGAACTACGATCCCAACGAACCCTTGCGCCTGAACAAGTTCCTTGCCAATGCAGGTGTCTGCAGCCGTCGTGAGGCCGATGAGTTCATCACAGCAGGCGTTGTCAAGGTCAACGGTGAGGTTGTTACCGAGCTGGGTACCAAGGTGTTGCGTACTGATGAGGTGCTGTTCCACGATCAGCCCGTCAAGATGGAGAAGAAGGTCTATGTGCTGCTGAACAAGCCCAAGGACTATGTTACCACCAGCGACGATCCTCAGCAGCGTAAGACTGTAATGGACCTGGTGAAGGGAGCCTGCGAGGAGCGCATCTATCCTGTTGGTCGTCTGGACCGCAACACCACAGGTGTACTGCTGTTGACCAACGATGGCGACCTCGCTTCTAAGCTGACCCATCCGAAGTTCCTGAAGAAGAAGATCTATCACGTCCACCTCGACCACAATGTTACCGCTCACGACATGCAGCAGATTGCCGAGGGTATCACCCTTGACGATGGTGAGATCAAGGCAGACGCTATCGAGTACGCCAGCGATACTGACAAGAAGCAGGTTGGCATCGAGATCCACTCTGGTAAAAACCGCATCGTACGTCGTATCTTCGAGAGCCTGGGTTACAAGGTTACCAAGCTCGACCGCGTTCAGTTTGCTGGTCTGACCAAGAAGAACGTGAAGCGTGGTGACTGGCGCTACCTGACAGAGGAAGAAGTTGACCGTTTGCGCATGGGTGCTTACGAGTAAAGTGAAGTATGTCGCTATGCATAGCGACAAACAAAACAAGAAGAACAATGAAAAGAACAAAGATAATTGATGTGCTGAAGAGCACAGAATATGGTAAGGAGGTTTGTGTGAAGGGCTGGGTGCGTACGCACCGCAGTTCGAAGGCTGTCGACTTCATCGCACTGAACGATGGTTCTACTATCAAGAACGTGCAGGTGGTCGTTGACCCCACGAAGTTTGACGAGCAGTTGCTGAAGGACATCACCACAGGTGCCTGCATCTGTGCTGAGGGTACGCTGGTCGAGAGCCAGGGTGCTGGCCAGTCTTCAGAGATTCAGGCCACCAAGTTGGAGGTCTATGGACTCTGTGGCAACGACTATCCCATGCAGAAGAAGGGGCAGTCGTTCGAGGCTATGCGTAAGAACGCCCACATGCGTCTGCGTACCAATACCTTTGGTGCCGTGATGCGCATCCGTCACAACATGGCGATGGCCATCCACACCTATTTCCACGAGCACGGCTTCTTCTACTTCCACACCCCGCTGATTACTGCCAGCGACTGTGAGGGAGCAGGTAACATGTTCCAGGTAACCACCAAGAACCTGTACGACCTGAAGAAGGACGAGCAGGGCAAGATTATCTACGACGACGACTTCTTTGGCGAGCAGACCTCACTGACTGTTTCTGGTCAGCTGGAGGGTGAGCTGGGTGCTACGGCCCTGGGTGCTATCTACACCTTCGGTCCTACGTTCCGCGCTGAGAATTCGAACACCCCTCGCCACTTGGCTGAGTTCTGGATGGTAGAGCCTGAGGTGGCTTTCCTCGACCAGGAAGAGCTGATGGACTTGGAAGAGGACTTCATCAAGTACTGTGTACGCTGGGCCCTCGACAACTGTAAGGACGACCTTGCATTCTTGAACCAGATGATTGACAAGACCCTGATTCAGCGTCTGGAGGGTGTCCTCAAGGAGACTTTCGTTCGCTTGCCTTATACCGAGGGTATCAATATCCTGCAGGAGGCTATCAAGAATGGCAAGAAGTTTGAGTTCCCCTGCAACTGGGGCGACGACCTTGCCAGCGAGCACGAGCGCTACCTCGTCGAGGAACACTTCAAGAAGCCCGTCATCATGACTGACTATCCGCGTGCCTTCAAGTCGTTCTACATGAAGCAGAACGAAGAGCAGGGCGAGGGTAGCGTTGGCTACAAGGGCGCCGTTGCTCCTGGTCCTACGATGCAGGGTACCGATGTGTTGTTCCCACAGATTGGCGAAATCATTGGCGGCTCTGTCCGTGAGGAGAGCTACGATAAGCTGATGGGCGAGATTGAGCGTCGTCAGATGGACAAGACCCACCTGTGGTGGTACATTGACACTCGCCGCTGGGGTTCATGCCCGCATGCAGGTTTCGGACTTGGCTTTGAGCGTCTCATCCTGTTCGTAACAGGTATGCAAAACATTCGCGACGTCATCCCGTTCCCGCGCACACCTAAGTCTGCAGAGTTCTAAAATTGCAATTTTTCGGCAATTCTTAAAATATGTTCCAAATTTCTTTGCAAAAAGTTTGGAACATATTTTTTTTTTACTTATCTTTGCAATCAGTAAACAATCATTAACTCAAAAAATACAACAACTATGAAGAAATTACTGACATTGTGTAGCTTCGTGCTGCTTTCACTGGGTGCTTCTGCTCAGGCCTTTGATCCACACTTTGGTATTGGTGTTGGCGTTGGTACTACTGGTATCGACATCGATGCATCTGTGACCATCAATGATTACATTGGTGTTCGTGGTGGTGTGGACATCATGCCGAAGTTCAAGGTGAGCAAGGATTTGGATTTAGGTGTATCAGACAAAACAAAGGGTGTTAGTATTAAAGACATGAATAAGCACATTGATGATCTGAATACTCAGATTGGTGCTTGGAATGCTGCCCACCCGACTCAGCAGATGGAGTTGATCGACAAGACTTTACTTCCCAATGGTGAGATTCCTAACAATCTTACTATTGAAGGTAAACTGGACAATACTGTTGGTCACATCCTGTTTGATATCCACCCCTTTAAGACCAGCTTCCGTTTTACTGTTGGTGCCTATTTCGGCAAGGATGAGATTATTTCCGTATATAATAAGGATGATGCTTTCTTCACTCCTATCAACCAGTGGAATAATGCTATCATTACTGCACAGAATAATCCCACAAGCACGCTGAATACATTGGTTGTTAAGCCCTACAAGTTGGATATGATTGGTGGTGAGTTGGGTGACTACTTCGTGACTCCTGATCCTGCTGAACAGGGAAATGTTAAGGCCTATGCCAAGGTTAAGGGTTTTCGTCCCTATGTTGGTTTGGGCTTTGGTCGTGCCGTTCCCAAGAAGCGCATCGGCTGCCAGTTTGACTTGGGTGTACAGTTCTGGGGTAAGCCAGAGATTTATATTCCCACTTATGATAAGGAAGCTGGAACCTATCAGTATGAAAAGGTTGATGGCGACAAGGCTGGTGACGATGCAGGTAAGGTGCTGAAGACTATCTCCAAGATTTCGGTCTATCCCGTGCTGAACTTCCGCCTCGTAGGTCGTATCTTCTAAAAAAATAATGATATGGTTGGTAGGTGCTTATAACAACAATACAACGTTGCTATAGGCACCTGCTAATTGTTTTTCAGAATAGGGTACTTTATACACCTATGACTCTGTTGTAACTTACAATCTGTAACAAATTATCTAAACATAATATTACTCATAATGAAAATAACACAATTTAGAACCCAATTGCTCTTCTGCTCATGTTTGGCATGTGGCATGTTCATGAGCGGATGTTCTGATGGCGACTACGATTTGTCGTCAGTAGACGCTAAGCTTGGTATTGGTAGCGAATTGTCCTTGCCCAGTGACAACTCCGTCATTGTTTTGTTTGACGATATTTTTGATCTGGGTAGCACCGACCTTATTAAAACCTTGGACAATGGTGACTATCAGTTTGGCAAAGACCCTGAGACAGTCAGCGATGTTAATGTGAATGTCGAGGAAATCACTTTGGCGAACAAAACCGAGGCAGGTTTGTCATTCGATTTCGACCTTCCAACATTCCCTTCTGAAATAGTAGGAATGGAAGTGGAAATTCCTTATACTGGTGTTACTCCTGCCATCGACATTGACGAGCAGAGTGGTGATGTATCGCTCTTGAAATATGAGTTTGATGCTCCTTCTGAGATTAAGTCGCTGAAGTGGGTTCGCGTAGGAAATGAAGGTGCTGGCGTTGACTTGAATCTTGCTTTGACATTACCTAATGACATCAAGAAGTTCAAATATGTAAAAATTGAGATGCCTAAGATGTTGGAAATGACGTGTAACAAGGCTGGTTTCGATGCTTCTACCAATACGTTGACGCTGAATGATTGCGTTCCTTCCGACCTTACTGGTATCGTATTCAATGTTACACGCATCAATATTCAGGATGTTGACGCTCAGAACTATGCGAAGCTTGAGAATGGCAAGTTTAAGCTGTTGAGTAATGTTAAACTGACATTTAAGGTGTCAAAGGTTAAGGTTTCTTCTATGTCCTCTTTGCAAATTGGTGGTAATGCATCGTTCAATAATCTCGTTGTTACTGCTGCCAATGGTCAGTTTAAGCCAACCATTGATCCACAGAATGTTGGTTCAACAACCATCAATTCTATTCCTGACTTCCTGTTTGGTGATGACGTTGTGGTAGACATTGACAATCCTCAGATTTGGCTGGCACTTGATTCGAACCTGCCTCTTGGTGGTTATGCGGAGGCTAAGCTCAGTACTACCCATGCTGCCACCTCACCAGTAAATATTGTTCTGAGCAAGGCAAATGGCAATGAATTGCCCATCGCAGCCAATGGTCCTACGCGTCTTGTGATTTGCCGCAAGGCTCCTGCAGACTTGACACATAATGGTGAAACATATACACCAGTCATTGCTCCAGACCTGACGAATCTCATCAAGAAGCTGGTGGAAGATATGAAGATTAGCATTGATATTACGAAGTTTGAAGCTGTTCAGACTAGTGATGTTACTATCGAGTTAGGTCACGACTATACACTTGCACCTAAGTACAGCTTTACTGCTCCGTTGGTATTGGGTGACGATGCAAGGATTGTGTACAACTCAAGCGTAGACGACTGGAACAAGGATTTGAAGGACCTCAACCTGTCGGCGGGTTCTGTGCTGACGCTGGAAGCAGCAGTCGATAATCAGGCTCCTGCCGATTTGGAGATAAATATCACACCTTTTTTCGCTGACGGTATAATGGTTGCTGGCCTTGTTGTCACGCCCATTCAGAACAAGGTGGCGGCAGGCGCTACTGGTGCAACTATTAAGTACGAGATAAAAGATCAGGATGGAACTGGCTTGAATCAGCTCGACGGTATCGAATATGAACTGTTGGTTACCTCGCCAGCCTCTGGTAGCAGCGAGAAGGGCAAGGTTCTTAACAAGAATCAGAAGATTGTTATTAAGACCCAAAGTCTTCATCTGAGTGGAAAGGTAATTGTTGATGCCGATTGATGTTTAACCTCCTAAAGCAAAAAGAATATGAAAATCAAGAAATATTTCATGGCTGTGGTGCTGCTTGCAATGAGTACTGCTTCCATGGCTCAGACATTGAACTCAGCTTACTTTACGGAAGGCTATAAATACAGACACACCATGAATCCTGCCTATGGCAACGATGGTGGCTATTGTGCCATTCCTGCTTTGGGTAACCTCAATGTGAAGATGCAAGGTAACTTTGGTGTTGGCGATGTGCTTTTCAAGTCCAGCGACTATGGCATTGTTTCTGGTAAGAAGTTGGCCACCTTCCTGCATCCTAACATTTCTGTTGATGCTGCATTGAGTGGGCTGTCAACGGGCAACAACCGCGTCATTGGCGACGTCAACATACCCATTGTGTCGTTTGGCTTCAATAGCTTTGGTGGTTACAATACCGTTGAATTGAATGCCAGGGCTTCGTTTGGTGCCTCTCTCCCTTATGAGTTCTTCGAGTTTGCCAAGAACGTTGGTAACAAGTCCTATAACATCGGTGACATCAATATCAATGCCCAGTCGTATGTAGAGTTGGCATTTGGCCACTCTCATCAGCTGACTGAGAAGTTACGTGTTGGTGGTAAGTTCAAGCTCCTCTTTGGTGTCGGACGTGGCGACTTGAAGGTTGAAAACCTCACTGCCGACCTGCAGGAGTCAAACCGCTGGATTCTCTCTGGTAAGGCTACTGCTGATGCCTCTATCAAGGGCTTTAAATACAAGATGGAGGAAAAGGAATATGAGCAGGAAGGTAAGGGAACCTACAATCGTGTCAAGGAAGCAAAAGTCGATGGTGCTGGCCTTGGTGGCTTCGGTCTGGCTTTCGACTTGGGTGCTACCTATAAGATTAACGACGACTGGAAGGTTAGTGCAGCCCTGCTCGACCTCGGCTTCATCCATTGGAATACTGATGCCCGTGCTTCAAACTCAGGCGAACCTTTCGAGTTTGATGGTTTCCACGATGTAGAGATTCCCAAGAGCAGTCCCAATTCGTTTGAGAAGAAGACAGATGAGTACAAGGACCAGTTGGCCGACTTCGTCAACCTGACAGAGGTCAGCGACGAGGGTGGACGCACCACAGGCATTGGCTGCACGCTGAACCTGGGTGTGGAGTACAACCTGCCGGTATATCGCCAGCTTACCTTTGGTTTCCTCAGCAGCAGCCGTTTCCGTGGTCCTTATTCGTGGACCGATGCACGTCTGAGCGCTAACTGGGAAGCTACAAAGTGGCTCGATGGTGGTGTTAACTTTAGCGTGAACAGCTTTACTGCCAGCATGGGTTGGCTTCTCAACATCCACCCCAAGGGCTTCAACTTCTTCATCGGCATGGACCACATCCTCGGCAAGACGACCAAGGAGTTCATTCCTATGACCTCCAATGCCAGCTTGGCTATGGGTATGAATATCACGTGGTAGTGATGTAGTGGAGAGTGCTTATTGCAACATTGCAACATGCAACACTCTGATAAAAAGCAATCGCTCAAGGAGAAATCCCTGGGCGATTGTTTTGTTGTGTTAGTGTTCAGCTATCCATTCTGCCATTCTGTTCAGTTGCAGGCATTGTTCGCGCGAGATGGTGCGTTTGTTCATGTGGTATTCCCACGGACTGACTTGCAGCAGCGTCCCTTTTGAGCAGGCTGCGAACGACTCGCCAGCAGGCTTGTAGAGTGGGGGGAAGCCGTTCTCGCGCAGGGCTATCAGTCGGTAGCCGCGATTCATGGCCTCGCGCATCACCTCCTTCTCGCGCGTAGCGACAGCAGCACTGATCAGTACGCCACCCCTTGCTGCCAATGCCAGCCATTGGGCCTTCCTCTCCTCGAACTCTTCGTCGCTATAGGCCTTGTGGACGATGACGGCCGCCTTCTCAGGGTAGGAAAGGAGATATTGGTTGCCTACTGTCTGGCACGACCATTCGCCGATTCTCACGTCCCTGATAATCGTGAAGAGCTCTGGGTGCTGGCGCTTGACAGCCAGTCGCCGAGGGTTGTCGGCCAAGTACCTGAACCACCGCTCCAGCTCGCCCTCACCCTCCAGGATGTGGTCGTTGTAGTTGCGCGAGAAGAGGAGGCCGTGGGTGCGGTCGTCCTCTTTGCTGCTGGTGCTGGTGTTTGCTTTGCTGGTGGCGTTCTCTTTGCTGCAACAGTGTTGCAGCATAGGGGGACACAGACCCGCCGCCAGCGCCTGACGGTAGGCCTTATTGCACCCTACCTTGAAGCCCTTGATGACCATTCCCAGCGGCTGGTCCATCGACCGTTCTACGAACAGGATGCCGTGCAGATGGTCAGGCATCACCATTGTTGCCAGCACCCTCACTTCTGGGTAATGCTCGCTGATGGCTTCCCACATCTCCCTGACCTGCTTGCCTAAGGGCGACAGCTCGACGTGTGGCGCGTCGATGCTCCCTTCCTTTGCTCCTGCGTCGCCTACCAGTCGGCCCAACAGTGGCCTGCGCCCCTCAACAGTCATCGTGACCAGATAGACGCACCGCTGCTCGTAGTCGTGCCCTACGCGTCGCCTGAGCATCGAGGGTTTCTTCTCCCCTGCAAACGCCTTGTGTTTCTCAAACGCTTCCCAGTCCATAGCTTGCAAAGGTAATGGAAATAGTAGAAAAGACCAAATATTTGGGAGGTTTTTCTGAGGGGCGTTAAAAAAATAACTGTGAATTGTGAAACTGTGAAGAATAAGAATGGCCCCGGGAGATTCCCCTGAGCCATTCTTGATTTATGCCACCTGCTTGCGTTTGAGGTAGGCGGGTGTCTTGTGATAGACGCCATCGGCATCGCAGGTGATGTAGCCGCGCTGTTCCCACATGCAGAGCTGCTGGGTGGGGTTGCTGTCCTTCTTGCGCTCACGGATACGGATGGCTTGGGCATCCTCACGGGTGAAGGCATTGGCCAGCATGTCGAGCATATTCTTAGGACCTCGTGTGCGAACCACCTCGCCAGCCATCTGCTGATGCATCTGCTCACCAAAGAAGTGCATCTTGCACCACATGTCGTATTTCATGCTCCACATGGCGAAGTTCTCGATTTCCTTCGACCATTTGCCCTCAGCGATATAGAGCACCATTGCACGAAGCCAGGCGCTGACAACGGCTCGAAAGCCCAGTTTCTCGTAGACCTCGTCGTCGCAGAGCCAAGCCACATCCTTGGCCTCCTTGTCCATTCGCTGAATCAGACGCTGTGCCTGTGGCAGGTCGATGACTCCCTTGGCAGCATTCAGACGGTCGATGTAGGGCTTGATGGCCTCTGCATGTTGCTCGTCGTAGATGCCGTGAATGGGCATAGCCATACCTCGATAGGTGACAATGGTAGAGAACGACAGTCGAGAGAGTGTACCATCGGCCATCATGGGGTAGAAGAAATGCTGTCCGCGCTGAATAGTGGTCGAGGCGTTGTAGTTCATTCGTAGTTGCGGACACCCTGACACACTCTGAATACCCACACGTGCCTGACCATAAGGGGCACAGTCGTAGGCCAGTCGGAATAGCTTGCTGACATTCTTCTTGCCGTTGACGTTCAGCTGGTCAAACAACTCCACCTCATCCAGTTGATAGTAGACGAAGTGTCCCTGAGCATCCTGCAGCTTCTGAACGAATGCGGCATTTGTCATGTCGCTGGGCAGAATCTGTACGATGAGGTTGTCAGGACGCTTGGGCTTCTGTTTATTGGCCCCCATCGAACGGCACTCCTCTTTCCACTCCTCCTCACGGCGCATATTCTCTTCATCACGTGCCTTGATGTCAGCCATGATAGGCTCACAGACGCGATTGACACACGACTTTCCGCTCGACATTGGCGCCACGCAGTTCTGCATGAAGGTTGCCTCGTGCATGGTGTGGTCGGCATAAGGGAACTGAACCTGAAATAGGTGCGTGCCCAGGGCTGGGAACAGTCCCATTGCCGATGCCGGCTTGTAGATGTCGGGCTCCTTGGAAATCATCACCTTCACAGACTTTGGCAGACGTCGAGGCATCTGTGGAGGTTCGTCTCCCAAGATTTCCTCAGTGGTCAGTGTCTTGTCCTTCTGGCCTGTTACGCTCTCGGCATAGATGGCGCGCAGACGCTGGCTCATGGGTGCATTCATCTTGGTGTAGTCCTTGTAGAAGTCCGACACGAGTCGCTGACAGTCCTGTTCCTTTGCATAGTTAGGCATTTTGACTGTCAACACGGCCTTCAACTCGTCCTGTGCCATCAGTCGACAGATGCCTACCGAGAGAATGCTGACCAGCGTGTTGTGCCAGTTGTAGACGCCTACTTGGTCTATCTCCTCCAGTTTCAGCCCTACCTCCTGTAGACAGAGATCGAAGATGCGCAGGTTGCGGTCAGAGGCAAGGACGATTTGGCCACCCCTTTCGGAGGCTGTCGCGTTTTGCGACTCCCTTTCGGGCTTCGTCTTGTTTTGCGACACTGCTTTCACCTCGCGCTGCTTGCACAGCTCCTCCTCATCTATATAAAGAAGGTACGCGCGAGGGACAAGGAACGAGCAACGGGCATAGTCCTTGACGCTTCCGTCGTAGCTACTGTCGCCCAACTGCTCTGACATCCACTTCTGTGCCTGGGCAAGGGTCATGCCTTCAGGCATTTCGAAAATGAGTCGCAGACCTTCTGTCGAGGGTGTTACGTGGGCCATTACGATGCCCAGTTCGGCACAACGGTCTTTGACGAGATTGTTGAAATAACCGCGAGGGTCGCTAATGTGGTCAATGTCGTACATTGACAGTCCAGAGGGTACAGCCGACTTATTCTGACGCACGCCATCGGTAAAGGTGGCATGTGGTGTCAGCACCATCAGCTGCTGCTTCTTGTCGCGTTTGTAGGTCTCAAAGTCCTCGCGCGACATCTCACCTCGTTTCACACGCTCCAGAGCATCTTCGATGTCAGCGCAAATCTTCGCTGTCGTCTCCGAGTCCATAGCGGCGTAGAGGTTCTCAAGGGTGCAGGGCGTTACGCTGCTTTTAACGCTGGGGCTAAAGCCCATCATTGTAGTGTTCTTCATGTTTGATAATAATAATGTGTGTGTTCTTCATGGTATCAGACCATGTGTGTTTTCATAGTATTAGATCCATTGTGTTTCCATAGTATCAGATTATGGTTGCAGAAATGTCAGAGGGCGCCTCTCGTTCGAATCTGCGGTGCAAAGGTATAACAAATAAAAATACGAAACAAGAGTTATCGGCAAAAATTCGTGTGAATATTTGTTAATTCGCTTTTTGTTACAATCTTATATTATTGATAATCAGATGTTTATATATTACAATTGGATATTTCAAACATTTTAATGTTGTAGTTCTCATTCTTCACAGTTTCACAGTTTCACAGTTTTTATTTTGAGGGGGTAGCCTCTTATTCTTTCGTTCCTTATCTATATAATTATACATATATTTAAATATATTAACATTCTTGAGGCAAGTTAAAGTCGTCCGAGGCTCGAAAAAATTAATTGTGAATTGTGAATTTGTGAATATAACTCCTTTGCTTGTAAATTATTTTCGCAATTCAGTTTTCTCGTCTTCAAGCACCCAAAAACAGCGGTTTTAGGGTGATTGCAGGTAATTAAGAGAGAATACTTTTTCTCTGGTTGGGAAAATATTTTTCTCTAGTGAAGAAACAATTTTTCTCTGGTAGAGAAACAATGTCTTGCTCGCGGAGAGAAAGCGAGGTGCTCGAAGAGGACAGAAAAGGGGAATTTGAAGGGTTTGGGATGTAAAGAAAAATCAAACAATAAGGGCTATCCCCTCGTCGCTAATGGTGATGAGATGGCGCTTGTAGAGGTCGCCCACGGCCTTCTTGAAGACCTTTTTCGAGACGCCGAAACGGGCGGCAATGGCTTCTGAGGGGCTCTTGTCGCCCAGTTCGCAATAGCCGTCGTGCTCCTGCAGATAGGTCAGCAGCACTTCTGCGAAGTCCAGGCTCAGCTCGTAACCCGTCTTCTTCTGATAGCGCTCCACCTTCGAGGTGGCCATCAATCGGTGCGTCTTCTCGTCCTCCATGACGTAGACGTAGTAGCGCTGACCACGGACCATGCGCGTTTTCTGTTCGCGGAAGGGGCAGAAGAGGTCTTTCATCAGGCCCCAGTTGAGGAAGGCGCCATACTCGTTGGTCCAGGCGCACTCCATCCAGGCGAACTCGCCGACCTTGGCGATGGGGTGCTCGGTGGTGGCTACGATGCGCTCGTCTTGGTCCAGATAGAGGAACACTTCTATTTCCTGTCCGATGACGTAGCCCTTGGGCACGTAGCGGTTAGGCAGCAGGATGTTGCCTTCGTCGCCGCCGTCCAGATAGAGGCCGAAGTCGGTGCGCTTCTTTATTCTGAGGGTGTTGTAATCTCCGAGTTTAAGCATAGTAGTCCGTCTTTCATGTGAATAGTCCTATCGGTGATGGAGGCCAGTTGCTCGTCGTGGGTCACGATGACGAAGGTCTGGCCGTACTGGTCGCGCAGGTCGAAGAACAGCTGGTGGAGCTCCTGCTTGTTCTGGCTATCCAAGGAGCCTGAGGGCTCGTCGGCCAGGATGACAGCAGGGTTGTTGACCAGTGCACGAGCTACGGCGATGCGCTGCTTCTCGCCACCAGAGAGTTCTGAGGGCTTGTGGCTGGCACGGTCAGAGAGCCCCATGAAACTGAGCAGCTCCTGGGCGCGCTCCTTGGCAGCTTTCTGCGACGTTCCTGCGATGTAGGCAGGTATCATGATGTTCTCCAGAGCGGTGAACTCAGGCAGCAGCTGGTGGAACTGGAACACGAAGCCGATGTGGCGATTGCGGAAGTCGGCCAGCTTCTTCTGCGAGAGGGTGGTCACGTCGATGCCATCGACGTGCACAGTGCCAGTGTCTGGGCGGTCCAGCGTGCCGATGATTTGCAGCAGGGTGGTCTTGCCAGCGCCACTGGGGCCGACGATGCTGACCACCTCGCCACGATCAATGTGGAGGTCTATGCCCTTGAGGACTTGTAGGGAGCCGAAGCTCTTGGTGATATTTTCTATTGTAATCATTTGCGGTGGTTATTCAGCCAGCGGGAGATGGCGTCATAGTAACTGGTTTCCTCCTGGTGCTGGGCAGCGGTGAAGGTCATCGACTCCTCCTTCTGCGTACCGTACTGGTCAGGGAAGATAATCATCAGATTCTTGCCCGAGAAGTGCTGCATGAGCTCCTTGGGCAGGCGCTCCAGCGCGTTCTTGTAGGAGATGGTACCCTTACGGGCGGTGATGACGACGAACATGTGGTCCTGACTGATTTGCTCGGCCAGACGGGGCAGTTCGTTCCAGTGGGCCATGAAGGTGTACTCCGCGCGAACGCTGGGATGGTGGTTGTTGACGTACTGACGGATAAGCTCCAGCGACTCGTTGCGCCCATGAAACTGGATGCGGCAGTCCAGGTTGCCTGCAAAGCGTGCCAAGCGCTCCAGCCAGCGGTGGAAGCCAGGCTCGAACTCGGCCCTTGAGGGTACGACGACCTGTATGCGGCGCAGGGTGTTCAGCGGTTGCACGAAGCGCGTCAGCACAATCTGGCGGTTCAGACCGTTATACAAGCTCTGCAGGAACTCACCCCAGAACTTGGGATTCACATCTGTGTGGACGTGCATACCCATGATAATCTCAGAGCAGCCGAACTCGCGGAAGGCGTGCTTGATGCCGTTGGCAATGTTCGACGACAGGCGCACCTGCGTCTGCATCTGTATGTCGGCAGCGGAGGCTCGTTGCTGCAGCTGTTCCAGCAGGCGGAGTCCAGACTCGCGGTGGTTGCTGGCTTGCTGGTCGTCGTAGACCACGTTCAGCGCCACCAGTCCACGATTGCGCTTGGGGTTGCGCATCATGATGGCCAGCTCCAGCAGCTGGGGGGCTATGTCTGGGTATTTTACGCACAGCAGCACTTTCTCGTTCTTGGGTGAGTGGGAGGTGTCAGTGGGGAAACCACTGCCCGCACGACTGCCCATGATGGTCAGCTCCTGCGAGGCCTTCTCCGTCATCATCGTCGAGATGATGCAGGTGATGAGTATCATGATGACCACACCGTTCAGTATCTCGTTGTTCACTAGGTATTGCCCTGGCGCCACCTCCAGTCGCATGCCAATCATCACCATTGCGATGGCACCAGCTGCATGGGCACAGGTCAAGCCGAACATCATGTGACCCTCGGCCTTCGTCAGTCGGAACAGAATGCTGGAGATATAGGCTGCCAGCGCCTTGCCGAATGTGCCGAAGAAGACGATGAGCACCACGACGAACAGCATGCGCCAGCCTTCGAACAGCGAACCCACGTTGATGAGCATGCCCACACCAATCAGGAAGTAGGGGATGAAGATGGCGTTGCCAATGAACTCGATGCGGTTCATCAGGGGCGACACGTGAGGGATATACCTATTTAATATAAGGCCCGCAATGAACGCGCCCACGATGCCCTCGACGCCGATGGCCTCTGACAAAGCTGCCGAGAGGAACATCACAGCCAAGACGTAGATGAACTGCATGATGGCATCGGAGTAGCGACGCAGGAAGTAGCGCGTGACCTTGGGAATGCCCCACACGCTGAGCACGCAGAAGGCTGCAAACTTCAGCACGAAGAGCAGCCAGAAGCCGATGCCCACGTCCTTGCTATACGATGCCGACAAGGCTGCCAGCATCATCAGGGCCATGAAGAGCGACAGCATCGAGGCGCCCACGCTGAGCATCACGCTGGGGTGACGGCCCATGCCGTAGCGTGAGATGATGGGGTAGGCGATGAGCGTGTTCGACGCCATGATACAACCCAGCAGGAACGAGGCCGTCGACGAGTAGTCCAGCAGCCACATGGCCATCACGTAGGTCAGCACCAAGGGCACCATACACGTCAGCAAGCCGAACCACAGGATGCGTCGGGAGTTCTTCTTGACGCTCTCCATATCCATCTCCAGACCTGCCAGGAACATGATGTACAACAGTCCCACCTTGCCGAACAGCTCGAACGAGTTGTCGCGATCCAGCAGGTGCAGTCCGTGCTCGCCAATGAGCACGCCTGCCAACACCATTCCGATGATGTGCGGAATGCGCAGCTTACCCATGATGATGGGCGCCAGCAGAATGATGAGCAGCACGACAAAGAAGATGAGCGTCGGACTGGTTATTGGGAAATATGACATCATATATCAATAAATTTGTGCAAAATTACAACTTTTTCGGCAAATATGGAACAAAATGAAAGTTTTTTTGTAAATTTGCAGGCGATTTACAACCAACGAATTTTTAAAGACTGATGAAAGTAGCAATTGTGGGCGCCTCAGGCGCTGTAGGTCAGGAATTCC
>CAMJIA010000007.1 GCA_946405695.1 uncultured Prevotellaceae bacterium
AACATGTCGCTGGCCGGCTGCCACTCCTGCATGACGAACTTATGAGGTATCTCCAGTCGGTCAAGGATGATGTCGAGCACCTCGACATTATAGCCTGACGGCTCGCCATTGCTGTCGAGGAACTCAAAAGGACGGAACTCCCAGTCGCAGGACACAATCAACGGGTTCTCGTCCGTGTAGCCATAAAAGTTCTTGGCAACGGTTGCCGACGGAATAGCGGCAAGGAACAAAGCTGTAATAGCGAAAAATACCAGTCGTTTCATCTTCATCTCCTCCCTACTCTATTTCCTGACAATTTCATTGCACTTACACGGAATGCTTACCCAGACAATGGTACCCTTGTCGACTTCCGACTTGATACGAATCTTACCCCCCATCTGCGTAGTAATCTCATGGCAGATGGCAAGGCCCAGTCCAGTACCATGACCGCTACTCGAAACGAAACGTTCGAAGATCTGTTTCATGCGGTCCTCAGAGATACCGCTACCCGTATCCTGGAAGGCCATCGCCACGCCCTCGCCAGTATACTCATAGCTGGCACGTACCATACCCTTCGTGGTATGAGCAGTGGCATTCTCCATAATCTGGTCAATGACCAGTCCGAGATTCTGGTCGTCTATTTCAACCTCCAGCTGACTATAGGGGTTATCGGCAACGAACTCTACGCCCTCATGATGTCCTCGCAGCCATATTGACTGGCAATGCGATTCAAAGAATGTTGCAAAGTCAATTGTCTTTGGCTTGAATTCAATCATGCCGGCATCCAGACGCGAGAGGAATAAGATGTCGTTGATAAGCTTCAGCAGGTGTGCAGAGTTCTTCTTAATCTGCTCGATGAACAGGGGCTCGTCCTCTGTAGCATGATCCAGTTCAAAGAGTTCAGCAAAACCAATGACAGAACTGAGGGGAGTACGTATCTCGTAGCTCATGTTCGACAGGAACGACTGCTTCAGCAGTTCGGTCTCCTGAGCCTTGGCACTCTCCTGCGCCAGCTTGTCCTCGGTAGCCTTAATCTCACTGATGTCACGACAGGCACCAAAATACTCCTTGACATTGCCCTGATCGTCCAGCACAGGAATGAACGACAGCAAAATGCTGAGGCGCATGCCCTTCTTGATACGGATAAGGGTATTGAAGGAAGCCTTCTGAGGCTGTAGTGTGCGATTGTCCATACTGTTCAGCATGCGCTGGGCAAGACGCTTCGAGTCCTCAGCAGTTAGTGCCAGCGCACGGGTCTGTGTCAGTTCGGTTTTTCCGTGGTCCACACCACTATATATTAATAATGTATGCGTGTCGGGCGAATACCTGGCCATACGAACGCCGCCATTCTGCAACACGAAATCAAGGTTGCGGAAATAGTTGCTCATCTCCTCATTGGCATGCTCCTGCAACTCCAGATTGTGCTGCAGGCGCTGATACGACTTGACGACTTCCGTCACGTCACGTCCCGTACCAAAGACATCCAGCAGGCGACCTTGGTCGTCGCGTATTGGCATTAGCTGCAACTCATAGAACATCAGGCGTCGGTGGATATCCTTGTTAAACACACGACTGTCGCGATCACCCTCATAAACACGGGTAAGATAGGTTGGCTGGAGTGTTTCAAGCGAAACGTCAGCGCCAAGCACATCGCGCAGATTGACGTGGTTCTTGAGGGCACCCTCCTTACCGCCTGGAAACGCTTTGCTCGCTTTCTCGTTCATGTCGTAAATAAAACCCTTGCTGTCGTAGACGATACTGTCGACCATAGCAGAGTTAAAGACTGACTGGTAGCGCAGCATGGTGTCCTTGACCTGTTGCTGGCGCTGGCGGTCGGCAGTAACATCGCTATAGGTACCAATCACTTCAACAGGCATGCCATGCTTGTTGCGTCGCAGGACAGACATGACGACAGACAGAATCCTGTCTTCGCCCGTTTCCTTATGTTTCGAATGTACCTCAACCTTCACCTTCTGACGATGGCTTTCTGCCAACTGCAACAGGCCATTGCTGAGTTGCTTCACATCCTCGGCCTGCATACGATTAAAGAAGATGGTGGGCGGCTGGTTTTCAGCCACTATCTCTCCTTGCTCATTAAATATCGTGATGGTCTTATTCTCCACATTGAAGGTCCACACATGCACATGCCACGTATTGAGGATATGTGCCAGACGACTGTTGCTGCGACGAATGGTTTTCGTCATCTTCTTCTCACGGAAACGATACAGTGCATAGTATCCTAAGGCCGCCAGCAGCATCAGAATCATAGCACCCACCACAAGCCAAATCCACACAGGTATGCCACTGTCCTTACGCTCAGGATAGAACCACTTGTTCTGGATGGGCTGCAACTTGTCTTCAGCCTCCAGACGGGAATAGACTTCGTCGAAAAGCTTCAGCAATACCTCATCGTTCGACAGAAAACGGTATTCGCCATGTTGCATCTTGACGGGTGCCAACTCCAAGTCGTCAAAATGGAGTGTGTACTTAAGCCATTTCAGCGATAATGTGTTCCAAACGATTTGCTGATTAGGGGTGTCGTGGATATGCTGTATAGCCTCACGCATGTCGTTATAGGGAATAACCTGACTCTCCCACCCTTTTTCTATCATGAGGTGGTGACTGAAACTGCCATCATGGACGATAAAAGTGTTATGTTGCAGGTCTTCCTCACTTCTGATGCGCAGAGACTCTCCTTTCCGATACAACACGCTATGGGTAAAAATCTGGACCACGGACGTCCCCACCTTTCCGTATTCTGAATGGTAGTCGGCAGCCATTGCCAGCATGAGGTCTGCTTCACCGTTCTTCACATCCTGCAAGGCAGCCCGGGTAGGCTTCAGGCGGATAACATAGGGAATGCCCAGCTCATCGCAGATAAGTTTCACGAGGTCGATGTTATAGCCCACGGGTTTACCCTCTGCATTAAGGAAGGAATAGGGCCACAGATCCCAGGCATCCTCATAGACCAGCGGATGCTCTCGGTTGAATATTCTCGTACTGTCACTGTTCTGTGCGTGTAACGGCAACAGCAGCAGAAGAGCGAGAAGAGTTAGAAGAATTCGATGACGATTACTCATGGTTGACAGTTCTTACGATTTAATCTCTTGGCAGGGTATCCACATCCAGAAGGTAGAGCCACAGTCCACACCCTCTGAGTCCATGCCGATATAGCCGTGACATGCATTGGCAATGGCCTTACAAATTGAAAGTCCCAAACCGGTACCCTGTATATAGTCGTTGAGTTTGAAGAAACGCTCGAAGAGCTTGTCCTGCACCTCTTTGGGAACACCGTCGCCCGTATCCTCGCAATAGAGATAGAGGCCCTCACGACTCTCACCATCTTCTTCGCGCCACTCCTTACGGTAGCCCACTTTGATATGTCCCTGATGGGTGTATTTCACGGCGTTGGTAACAAAGTTGGTATAGACCTGACGGATGCGCATCTCGTCAATCATCGTCACATAGGCGGGATATGGGTTCTCCTTCATAAACGTCACGGTAGGCTCACGAAGTCGTTGCTGTAGCTGTTCGCAGAGCTCGTCGAAGAACTTCGAGAAGTCCACCTGTGAAGGTATGATTTCCACCTCTCCACTAATATCCAGCGACGCAGCATCCTGAATGTCGTTGACCAGACGGAGCAGCATATCACAGTTGTCCATGATAAGACGAATCATCTCCTGACGCTCCTCGGGAGTGGTTAGCAACGGCAACACATCGCTGAAGCCGACAATGGCGTTCAGCGGAGTACGAATTTCGTGGGTCATATTGGCCATGAAGAGACTCTTCATGCGACCGGAGTCGTTGGCACGCTCCGTTTCCCGCTTCAGCTGTTCCTGTTTCTGCATCAGCTGGTGGATGTTACGCCATACGCCAAAAGCGCCTTTAAGGTTGCCCTTCTCGTCGAATTCAGGAATACTGTTTATCTGCACCCATTGTGGTTCTACGTCTCTGCCTGATACCACGGGATGCATGCGTCCCATATAGCTTAGTGGCTTATCAATTACAGCGGCAGGATTCACCAGGTCACGCACGAAGGGGTCTTCCTGACTGACGAAGATGCTCTTCAGTTGTTGCAGGGTAAACTGTTTGTCCACCGTGCTCAGACCCTTATAGAACTCTATGACGTTACGATCCAGTGAGATTCGCCAAGCCCGCAAGCCGCAGGTGTCCATCATGTAGCGTAACTCCTTCTCGTAAAGTTGTATAGATTCGTTAACCTTCTTGATTTCTACGTCGTTGCGCTTGGCCTGCAGATACAACTCACGCTCTTCCGTAATGTCACGAGCAGCGACAGAGAGGTATATCAGTTTACCCTGGTCATCGTAGATGGGGTGTACGCCAATCTCAAGATAGACATACATCTCACGCTCAGGGACAACACTCAGCGAACAGGCCAGGTATTCGTTAGGATGATAGCGGTCGAGCACCTCGTTGAATGGAGCCATATCAAACAGGTTCACCTTCGAAAAGAAAGTGTCACTCTCGTCGCTGTCGAAGTGGCATATCTCACGCATCATCTTGTTGGCATCAATCAGCCAGCCCTCAGGAGAGTAGAACGACAGACCGACGATAGAGTCCTCGAATATCTGACGATAGCGCTTGGTCAGTTCCTCCTCTTCCTGCTGATGTTCGCGAAGGTCTGTCTCATCGACGAGTACGCTGATGATGCTGACAGGGGTGGAACTGCCTGGGGAATATTCCGCCACACTGTTGTTACGAATGTAGAGATAGCGAGGTTCCTCACCATCTTTGCAGACTCTCCAACGGTAGCTGTATTCTACCGATGGCATCTTGCCTGCTGCCAGCTGACGAACAGTAGCAAGGACCTGATCAACATCGTCAGGATGGATATGGGGGGCAAAGTCCTCAGCTCTCATTTCAGGAGTGGGAAGTAGGTTGCCTCGCAGTCTGCGGATGGTCTTACCAGCAATATCGTAGATGACAACATCGTTGTCGGCAGTTTTCAGCGCCTTCTCCATCATCTCGTAGGTAGAGGTAGCCGAAGCAATGCTCTCGTTGACACGATGGCGTACAACACGGTTCTGAATCAGTACGGCAACGAGCAGCAGCACTGCCACCACCAGCAACAGATAGGGCCATAGCGACAGATACGATGCGGATTGCAACAGGAGGTATGTCATTGTCAGTATTGTCATAGCAGGATGTTTTCTGTGGTGTTTACTGTGATTTCTTCGTGACGTCTCTCAATGTTCTTGGCTTCACAGGGGATGGAAACCCATGCGGTGGTGCCCTTGTGTAACGTAGACTCTATCTCAATGGTGCCACCCATCTGGTTCACCATGGCCTGAACAATAGGCAGGTCAAGCCCCGTACCCAACAGCTGGTTGTCATAGTTATGTACAAAACGGTCGAAGAGGTGGGCCATGCCTTCCTCGGGAATACCGTCTCCCGTATCCTCAATGGTAATAAGTAGTTCGCCACGACGATATTCGTAACGGGCCTTGACATAGCCCTCTTTCAATGTCAGTGCCGACAGCCAGCAGAGTTTCTCAATGACCTTGCCCACATGCTCCAGGTCGATGTTGAGCACCAGACTCTCGTATGGATTGTCTATCACAGTCTTCACCTGTGTATTAGCCGTGCTCCACCCTATCTGACAATGGCTGGCAAAGACCTGTGCGAAGTCGATGTCGTTCTTGTGGTATTCCACCATATTGGCATCTAGGCTTGACAGCAGCATAACGTCATTGACCAATGTCAGCATGTTGTTGGAGTTAATCTTAATCTGCTCGACGAAGGCAGGCTCGTCGGCCTCGTCATGTGGTGTATTGAAGAGTCCGGCAAAGCCTACGACATTATTCAACGGGGTACGAATCTCATAGCTCATATTCGCCAGGAATGACTGCTTCAGCAACTCTGTTTCCTGGGCTTTCTTAGTCTCTACGGCCAGACGGTTCTCTGTCTCCACCATATCAGTCATGTTACGGCACATGCCGAAATAACGTTCCACCTTACCGTTAGCGTCGACCATGGGGACCAGATTAAACAGCAGCCATATCTGGCGTCCCTTCTTGTCACGTATCTCCGTCTCAATGTTGACCTGTATGTTATATGGTGACAAGTGGTCCATGCGATTCAACACACTCGATACGGTACGGCGGAAACGAGGTGTAGCCAGACGGATGCAGCGCAACTGCGAGAGTTTCATTTGCGACTTGCTGATGTTGTCAGACATCTCCAGCGTAAACGACAGGGGATAGTAATTCACCATGCGGATATCGCTGATGCGCAGGGCATAGTTGATATTGGAGATATACCTGCGAATATCCTCGTTAATTTTGCGTAAGTTTTCGGCACCTGCCTTCTGGCGATGATACGACTCCACCATCTCAGTAACATCTCGACCTGCCATATAAACACCCTCCAGCTTACCATTGGCATCGCGGATGGGGTTGATGGTGGAGTCGTAGAACATTTTCTTACCCGTCAGTCCAAGGGTTTCCGTATGATAGATAGGATCCTGATAGTTGCCAAAATCGACAAGGGAGGAGGTATGCGTATTAGACATCGTCTCTATGTCCACATCGGCAAAGATGGGGTTATTCTTCAGCAGGAACTCGTTATTCAACACAAACTCACGGTTAGGAACACCAAAGGACTGGCAGGCTCGCTCATTGATATCGCGCAAGACACCGTTGCTGTCGTAGTACACCATATCAATGAGCGACGTACTGAATACCGTATGGTAGCGTAACAGCAGCTGGTTGACAGCCTCCAGACGGCGATAATCCTCAGTAACATCGTGCTGGATGCCGAAAACACTGACCACACGCCCCTTGCTGTCGCGCTGGTCAACAGAGACAGACACCTCGTAATGACGCAGGTAGGCTTCATCCTTGGCATTGCTCACCATCGTAAGGACGGCACCCGACTGCTTACCCTCACAGATGTCAAAGACGACAGAACGCAGACGCTCAAAATCGTCACGGTCGAAGAACTGAGCGAAATCGATGGGGTTATAACGCTGCTCCATGCTACCTTCCTCAGAGAGAAAATGATATTGACGGGTAGCAGGATAATACTTCCAGATGCGCAGGCGTCCGGCTTGTAACACTAGTGCCAGGTGGGCATTCTGCTCCTTCTGGTGGGCATTGGCCTCATGGGCACGCCGCATGTATACCCGGTTGTAGGAAACGACAACCAGTATCACCACCAACAATACGGCCACTACTGCGAGCACGTAGTAATCGAGGCTCCATAACGCCATTTCAATCATTTGCTGAAACATTCTTAGGCTAATAGAATCATAGGTTTATGTAGGCAAAGGTATAAAACTTATGGCACTTAACAAAATTTTTTATGACTTTTTTCACAAAATGCCTTGCATACTCCAATTTTAGTTTGTATCTTTGTGCCAGATATCACACAAACTAGAAAAATATGATTGACGTAAAACAGACTTTATCAGCGGCTGAAGAGCGTATGCAGATGGCTGCCATGTTCCTGGAAGAGGAACTGAGCCGTGTGCGTGCAGGCCGTGCCAACGTTGCCATCCTCGATGGTGTACGTGTGGAATCCTATGGTTCGAAGGTTCCCCTGAACCAAGTTGCCAACATCTCTACTCCCGACGCCCGCACCATTGCCATCAAGCCATGGGACCGCAAGCAGATTCGCGACATCGAGAAGGCCATCATGGACTCAGATGTAGGCATCACCCCTGAAAACAATGGCGAGATTATTCGTCTGGGTATCCCCCAGCCCACTGAGGAGCGCCGTCGTGACTTGGTCAAGCAGTGCAACAAGATTGCCGAGAAGGCCAAGGTCGAGGTGCGTAACGTGCGTGCAGACATCAAGGAAAAGCTGAAAAAAGCCATCAAGGACGGACTCTCTGAGGACAACGAGAAGGATGCTGAGGCCGACCTGCAGAAGTTGCACGACAAGTACATCAAGAAGCTCGACGAGCTGATGGATGCCAAGAACAAGGAAATCATGACAGTCTAATGCACGGACTAGTCATTAAGAATACTGGAAGCTGGTACACCGTCCTCACGGACGATGGCCAGCTCCTTGATTGTAAGGTGAAGGGCAATTTCCGCATCAAGGGTATTCGCTCTACGAATCCTGTGGCCGTAGGCGACAGGGTCACTGTAGGTGATGGCAACTGGATAACAGAGATTGACGACCGCCGCAACTACATCATCCGCAAAAGCATTAACCTGTCGAAGCAGAGCCACATCCTTGCGGCGAATGTCGATCAGGCATTGCTCGTTATAACCGTCTCGAAACCAGAGACCAGCACCACGTTCATCGACCGTTTCCTGGCATCTGCCGAGGCTTATCGCGTACCAGTCATCCTTATATTTAATAAGACGGACTTGCTCAGCGACGACGAGCTGCACTACCAGCAGATGATGATTGACCTCTACGAGACCATTGGCTACGAGTGTCGCGCCATCTCTGCCGAGACGGGCGAAGGTGTAGAGGAATTGCGTCCACTCCTTGAAGGCAAGATAACACTGCTCAGCGGCAATAGCGGTGTGGGTAAGTCAACGCTTATCAATCGTCTTGTGCCCCACGCCAACCAGCGTACTGCGGACATCAGCGACGCTCACCAGACAGGCATGCACACCACCACCTTCTCCGAGATGATTCCACTCACTAGTGTGGTCAGCGGATCTGTCATAGACACCAAGTCCTGGCTCATCGACACCCCGGGCATCAAGGGCTTTGGCACCTTCGACATAGAGCGCGAAGAACTGACGAGCTATTTCAAAGAAATCTTCGAGTTCTCTAAACAATGCAAGTTCTCTGATTGCACGCACACCCACGAACCCGGCTGTGCGGTACTCAAAGCCGTCGAAGACCAATACATTGCACAGAGCCGTTACCTGTCCTACCTCTCCATGCTCGATGATAAGGACGAAAACAAATATCGAGAAGCCTACTAATGGCTGAACAGTCCCTGAAAAGACAGCTGAAAGTGTTGACCATCCCGGTATTTATCGAGATGGCCCTGGTAATGCTGTTAGGTGCCGTAGATACTGTGATGCTGAGTCGCTATAGCGACAATAGTGTGGCGGCGGTAGGACTCGACAACCAGCTGATGTCGCTGGTATTCCTGGTCTATCAGTTCTTCTCGATGGGAGCTGCCATCCTCTGTGCACAGTATATGGGTGCAGGACTGAAGAAACGACTGGTGCAGGTGGTGGGAATGGCGCTGGTAGTGAATCTGGCACTCGGAATGGTGGTCAGCGCCCTTCTGTTCCTTTATGCGGAGCAGTTGCTACAACTGATGGGACTGCGTCCTGAGCTAATGGACGATGGTGTAGTCTATCTCAAGCTGACGGGTGCCCTATCGTTCTTTCAGGCCTTATCACTGACGTTCTCCGCGTCGTTGCGTAGTGCCGACAAGGTAGTCTATCCAATGGTGGTAACGGGTGTTGTCAACGTGCTGAACATCCTCGGCAACTATGCCCTCATCTTTGGCCATTGGGGCTGTCCGCAGTTGGGTGTTGAGGGTGCTGCCATTGCTACGGCTATCAGTCGTGCCATTGCGATGGTGCTGTTGGCAGTCATCCATTTCAGAAAGCATATTCCAAAGTTCCCGCTGCACTATTTCCGTCCTATGCCGTGGGAGGAATTGAAGAACCTGTTGTATATCGGCATCCCAGCCATGAGCGAGAATATCTCGTATAGTCTGTCACAAGTGGTTATCACCTATTTTATTAATCAGATTAGCAACGAGGCATTGGCAGCCAGAACCTACTGTGCAAACATGATTATGTTTGTCTATCTGTTCTGTCTCAGCATCACGCAAGGTGGCGACATCCTGGTGGGGCACCTTGTAGGACAACGAAGACATCAGGCAGCATATATCCTTGGCAACTACTTCTTTCGTTGGTCGATGATCATTACACTAACGGGGTCAGTACTCTTGGCATTGTCGGGCGAGGGCATTCTGAGCGTCTTTACCGACAATCAGGAAATCATAGCGATGGGTGTATGGGTGCTTGTCGTTGATGTCTTCTTAGAGGTGGGGCGTACAGCGAATATCTTTGCGGGCAGTACACTGAGAGCCACAGGCGATACCGTCTATCCCTTTGTCGTGGGAGTTATCTTTCAATGGAGCGTTGCCGTAGGGCTGAGCTATGTCATTGGCATTCCGTTGGGTTATGGTCTTGTTGGCATGTGGATAGGTTTTGCACTCGATGAGAATATTCGCGGTGTCATCCTTATGCGTCGCTGGCGCTCAGGGAGATGGAGGACCAAAGGCTTCGTCAAAGAACATACACCCGCAGAGTTTTTTTGAATATTGTGCAATCGATTTTGCATGGTTTTGTCAGAAAACCGTGCAAAGGTGAACAAGGAAAGGAAAAAATTCGTATATTTGCACTTAGAAATACTAACTCAAGACAAATTATGCAAAGATTATTCTTATTCACAGTCATTTTTATTGTTAACATTTTGACTATGAGCGCAGCGAAAAAGAGTACGACAACGATTAATCGTATTGACCCCACCGACTGGTATGTGGGCATGAAGAACCCTAGCGTGCAGCTGATGGTGTATGGCAAGGGCATTCGCGATGTTCAAGAGGTGAAAACTGACTATCCTGGCGTCATTGTTGACAGTCTGGTACGCCTTGATTCACCCAACTACTTGCTGGTATATCTAAACCTGAAGGATGCAAAGCCTGGCACAATGAAGCTGACGTTCCAGCTGAAGAACGAAAAGGGAAAATTGAAAAGTGAGGTGGTGGACTACCAGTTGAAGCAGCGCGAGATGGCGGGCGAGAAGCGCCTGGGCTTTGACATCAGTGACGTGCTCTACCTGCTGATGCCTGACCGCTTTGCACAGGGGCCCAATCACCAAGCGCAGATAAAAGGATTGCGCACTTACAAGGAAGACCGCACTGCTCCATCGCTGCGACATGGCGGTGACCTGGAAGGACTGCAACAGCACCTTAACTACTTCACCGAGCTAGGTGTGACTGCGCTGTGGTTTACGCCTATCCTGGAGAACGACTCGCCCGATCAGGGCCAGTGGTCCACCTATCACGGCTATGCCTGCACAGATTACTATCGGGTGGACCCCCGCTTTGGTACCAATGAGCAGTATCGCCAGTTGATTGATGCTTGTCACAAGAAGGGCATGAAGGTGGTCATGGATATGATTTTCAACCATTGTGGCTTTGAGCACCCATGGGTGAAGGACCTGCCCTCGAAAGACTGGCTGAACCTGCCCGGATGGCTGGAGCAATCAGGTGGCACCAGTGATTCACGTGGTACTGACTTCCTTCAGACCTCGTATAAGCTGACACCCGTATTGGATCCCTACGCCTCGGAGGTGGACCTGCGCGAGACAACGGAAGGCTGGTTCGTCAGCACCATGCCCGACCTGAACCAGAACAATCCGCACCTGATGCGCTATCTCATCCAGAATAGCATCTGGTGGATAGAGACCGCTGGCATCGACGGCATCCGCATGGATACCTATCCGTATGCCTTCCGCAAACCAATGGCGCAATGGATGAAGGAACTGGACAAGGAGTACCCCAACTTTAATACTGTGGGCGAGACGTGGGTGACAGAGCCCGCCTACACCGCAGCATGGCAGAAGGACTCGAAACTGTCGGAGGAGAACAGCTATCTGAAAACCGTCATGGACTTTTCGTTCCAAGAAAAGCTCGACTCCGCCAAGCACGAGATTACCGATGGCTGGTGGCGCGGATTCAATCGTCTATATAACTCGTTCTGCTACGACTATCTCTACCCCAACCCATCGAACGTGATGGCATTCTTGGACAATCATGACACCGACCGTTTTCTGGGTGATGGACAGGACATTACGGCGCTGAAACAAGGTCTGGCACTATTGCTCACCGTACGCCGTATACCTCAGCTCTACTATGGTACAGAGATTATGATGAACGGCACCAAAGCCGTGACCGATGGTCATGTGCGTAAAGACTTCCCTGGCGGATTCCCTGACGATGAGCATAATGCTTTTACCCGTGAGGGCCGCACGAAGATAGAGAACGAGATGTTTGACTGGCTCTCCAAGCTACTGCATTGGCGTCAGGGCAATGAGACCATCATCCGCGGTTATCAGACACAGTTCATCCCTTATAAAGGTGTTTATGTCGTGGCTCGTCGCTGGCATCGTCATGGCGTCATCACCATCATCAACGGTACGCGCCGTAATGCTACGATGGAGATGAAGCGCTATGCAGAGCTCTTTGACCCGGACCAAACTGTTGGCGAGGATGTCATCACAGGACAGAAATACAGTCTGCGTGAAAATCTGCCTCTGAAACCCCGTCAGACAATCGTACTGGAGTATTAAGCGAAAAAAGACAGTAGTTTTCTTGTTTTATTAGAAAAAAGTGCGTATCTTTGCCCTGTTGAAAAGATACTAACTAACAATCTTATATTCTATGAAAACAAGACTACTACTGTTATCGTTTTTTATTGCTTGTGGTTTTGGCGTCTGGGCACAAGGACCCAATGATTCTGGCACGTATTATCAGAGTGCCGACGGCAAGAAAGGATCGGCGCTGAAGACCGCCATGTTCAACATCATCAAGAATCCTAGTGTGGTTTCATATAGTGGTCTTGGTGAGAAGTATAAGTTGACAGATAAACGCGCAGACGGATACCTTCGTGACTGGTATTCGAATATCACTAATTATACGTGGAGTGGCTCTAACGGAAATAGTAGTGAAGGAGCAGGGTGGAATAAAGAGCATACTGTACCTCAGAGCTGGTTTAATGAGGCTTCGCCCATGAAGAGTGACATTGTTCATGTAGTGCCAACAGATTGCTGGGTGAATAATATGCGTTCGAGTTATCCATTAGCCGAAGTGGGCACTATTAAGAAAGGTTCTGCCAATAACTACAGTATTTTAGGCTCTTGCAAGACTGATGGCTATAATGGTACAGTGTTTGAACCCAATGATGAAATTAAGGGAGATTTAGCTCGTATCTATTTTTATATGGCTACATGCTATCAGGACAAAGTATCAAATTGGACGAAAGGTGAGAGTCAAAAGGTTTTTGGTAATTCGACTTATCCTGGACTGCGAGATTGGGTGTTGGCCATGTTTATGCGCTGGTCAAAGCTAGATCCAATTGACGATGTGGAGATAGCCCGTAACAATGCCGTCAAGGAAGTACAGGGCAACCGCAATCCGTTCGTAGACTATCCTGGTTTGGAGGACTACATTTGGGGCGACATGACTGATGTGGCTTTCAGCTACGACAACTACGCTGGTGGTGGTCAAGGTGGAGAGACTGCCACAGTGGCTATGCCTACATTCTCGCCCGACGCGGGTACCTATTATAATAGTATTATGGTCGAATTGGATTGTGCCACTGAAGGTGCCGACATCTACTTCACGACCGATGGTGCCGATGCCTCTGAACAAAGCATCGCATATATGGGGCCCTTCGAGGTTACCCAGACATCTACCATCAAGACCGTAGCCATCAAGGATGGCAAACGTAGCGCTCAGGCTGAGGCTACCTATATCATCACAGATGAACCAGTCATTCCTAGTGGTGAGCCAACTGCCGACTGTGATGTGGTCATCAATAATGCTTTGTTCGGTTCTTCAGCTACTACTACCATACCAAAAACCGATGCTGATGACTTGACAGGTACTCAAAATGGCATCACTTTCGTCTATGCCCTTGGTACCGGTGCCCAGCGTTATGCTAACGCTACGGAGATACGTCTTTACAAAGGAAATACGCTGACCATTGGTGTTGCTGTAGGAACACTAACAGCGCTTGAATTTACAATAGGATCAAAGACAAGTCCGCTTAATGCTGATACGGGGTCATTCTCTGACTTCAAGTGGACAGGTAATGCTTCTCAGGTGGTTATTACAAGCGAGAACAATACCGCTCTCCGTAATGTAAAGGTTAGCGTTAATGTTCCTTCGTCTATTGACAATGTCCAAACAACAACGCTCTCTGGTCAGCGCGTCATCTACAACTTGAGTGGTCAGCGCGTGACTAATCCTACTCGTGGCATTTATATCGTAGACGGCAAAAAGGTTCTTCTACCCTAGGTCGAAGTGCGGCGATACAATGTCTTGGGTGAATAGTTAATTATTTATAATTAAGGGCTGCAAATTTGGTGAATATTGAAAGAATTTCTACCTTTGCTGCCCTTTTGGTCTCTTGATTTCCATCAATTGATTGCGACCGAATTGCATATTGAGTGAATATTGTATCATAAATTATTATAAAAACAAACATGAAGAAATTTATCTTAACTCTCTTGTTAACGGTTGTCACCGTGACGATGATGGCTATTCCCGCCAAGCGCGGACAATGGAAAACACTGACACTCCAAGATGGCACTGAAGTTCGTGCCACTCTCGTGGGTGATGAACATGGTCACTTCTGGAAGGCTGAGAATGGTCAGGCATATATTCAGAAAGGTGATGTCTACGTGACTGTTGATGCCCAGAAGACTATTGCAAAGGCTAAGGCTCGTCGTGCCAAGGTAAATGCTCAGCGCGTTCAAAGACGCACTTTCGGTCATCCTACTACTATTTTAGGCCATAAGAAGGCTATTATGATTTTGGCAAATTTCAAAGATAAGAAGTTCCAAACTTCTCATGATAATGCCCTTTACCAGAAGATTGCCAATCAAGAAGGCTATTCAGAGGGTGACTTCAAGGGTTCTATGGCCGATTATTTCAAGGCTCAGAGCCGTGACAAGTTCACACTCGACTTCGATGTTGTAGGTCCTGTGACAGTCAGCAAGAATGCTAGTTATTATGGTGAAAATGATGAGAATGGCAATGATATGTATGCTGGCGAGATGGTTTGCGAAGCAGTGAATCTTGCTAAAGAGCAGGTATCTAACTGGAAACAATACGACTGGGATGGCGATGGCTATGTAGATCAAGTCTATGTCGTTTATGCAGGTAAAGGCGCAGCCGATGGTGGCGATGCCAATACTATCTGGCCTCATGCATACGACCTCGCTTCTGCTAATTATTATGGTGACGGTACTGGTCCTGTTGCTGTTGGTGAGAATCTTTATGTCAATAGCTATGCCTGTGGTCCGGAACTGAACGGCTCTACCGGTGATATTACAGGTATTGGCGTTATGTGTCATGAGTATTCTCATTGTCTGGGCTACCCCGACTTCTACGACATCGACTATGGTGAGGAGTCAGAAGGCGTTCAAGGTCCAGGCATGGGCTCTTGGGATCTGATGGATGGTGGCAGCTACAATGGTAACGGTTTCCAACCTGCAGGCTATACCAGCTACGAGCGTTGGTTTGCTGGTTGGGAGGAACCTATCGTACTGAACGCTGAGGATGTCAATGTAACCAATATGAAGTCTCTGCAGAACGATGGTGAGTTCTACATTATTTATAATGATAAGAACGCTAACGAATACTATCTGCTGGAGAATCGCCAGCTTGAAGGCTGGGATGCCTCGCTGCCCGCTGCAGGTCTATTCATTCTGCACTGCGACTATGATGCAAAGGTATGGGAAAATAATGCTCCTAACGACGATCCTAATCACCAGCGCTTCATTGCGGTGTCTGCTAATGGCGAATACCCATATGAGATTTGGGAAGGCAACTATTATTATGATGAAGCAGAACCATTCCCTTATGGCAAGGTTAATGCTTTCAACAAGAATTTCAAGGTAAAGTCTTCTGATAAGATTGCCAAGAATGCTGCCCAGTTCTTTACTAAGACCAGCAATGGTACCAAGTGGATGAATGGCTCTGTAGAGGAGATTACTCAGAATAGCGACAAGACCATATCGTTCAACTATGTTGCTAACTTTGCTGGTGGTGGCTCACAAGGTGGTGACGGCGCATATGAGAAAGTTACTTCTGATGACCAGATTGTAGTAGGTTCTAACTATGTACTGTTTAATGAAGATTATTCTTGCGCAAATGGTCCTTTCGAGACCAAGTATTTGACAGCTGTCGAAGTCGATTTTGACGATAATACTATTTATAGCGACGAAGTAGCTCCAATGACTTTGGGTGGTAGTGCTAGCGGCTATTCTCTGTTGATTGACGGCAAATATCTGACTACCGAGGCTGCTAAGACGATGAAGACTACTGCGACAGAATCTAAGATTTGGAAGATTGCACAGACTGATAATGGTTATGTCGTGAAGACAGATTCTTATGGTACTGTTCAGTTTAACTATAACAACGGAAATGCTCGTTTCCTGAACTATACATCGAATCAGAAGCCTGCTGTGTTGTATGTGCAGAAGGCTGCTACAGCTATTCAGACTGTCAACTCCAACAAGGTGACGACCACTCGCATCTACACGCTTGACGGTCGCTATGTAGGCACAGATCCGAACCAATTGCCACACGGTTTGTACATCATCAATGGCAAGAAAATTGTTAAGTAATTAAATACGAATACTATGAAACACAACCGGCTGACAGCAGCGATGCTCTCAGCCGGTTTTATTGTTGTTGGCAGATTTCGTCGTACTGCCAAGGTTTCAAAAAAACAGATTAGAAGTTCACACCCACATTGATGAAGAAGTTGCGGTTACGGACAGCATCAAAGTCACTTTTACCAATGTTGGCAATACCGAAGTTAAAGCCAACTTCTGCATACAGCATCTGGTACTCTACGCCACATCCTACGCGCAGACCAGCATCAAAGCGATTAGCATAATTGAAACTGCTCTCCGAGGTGCGGTCGTCGACATTACGAGTGTAAGTCTTAGTCTTACCGCCAACACCTAATGCCAGATAGCCACCAAGGAACGGGTCGATATACAAGTCATCAATGATGTCGAAGCCATACTTAACGACAACGGGAACTTCCAGATAAGACAGACGATAGGTAATCTTCTCAAGATTCTCATCGTAAATCTTACTCTCACCACCCTTCTCAGAGTAGAGTAAACCTGCCTCCAACCAGATTGGTGTAGAGTTGGCCAACTGCAGGCCATATACGGCGCCGAAAGCCCAACCAGTACGGCTGTCAGTATCCATTGTGGCCATATCGCTTGACATAGAAGCAATATTCAGTCCCAAGCGAATACCATAATAACTCTCAGTATCATTGTGGTTATAACGGCTACGGCTACGACTGGTGCCAAACTGGGCGAATGAAGGAGCTGCCATCAATCCTGCCAGTATCAGAATAAATAGTTTTTTCATGTTTCTTGTTCAATATTTATTGATTACAAGGCGCAAAGGTACTAATAATTGCCCAAAGGCCAAAATTATTTGCCAAGAAATTTCGTGTCAAGATACTGTTGGAAGGTGTCTTTATACATATCACCAATGGGCAAGTAGGTGTCTTTGTCCATGATGATACGGTTCTTGTTGACCTCCTGAATCATTTTAAGGTTGACGATATAGGAACGGTGGATGCGCATAAAATAGTCGGGTAGATGCTCTTCCATCTTTTTCATCGACAACAGGGTAATAATGGGTCTACTGTCACCCACAATATGCACCTTCAGATATTCGCTCATGGCCTCAACATAGCGGATGTCGCTGATGCTGACCTTCACTATACGGTACTCAGTCTTGAGGAAGATGGTGTCGTCTGTATCAGTGGTTAGTGGTTGGTGGTTAGTGGTTGGAGAAATGTCTATACTTGAACTATTCTCTAACCCCTCACTTCTAACCCCTAACCTCTCTTTTATACGATTGGCCGCCCGCTGGAAGTCCTGCAAACCGAATGGCTTGAGCAGATAATCTACTGCATTGACCTTAAAGCCCTCAACGGCATATTCGGCATAAGCGGTAGTAAAAACAATAAGCGGTGGTGTGACCAATGACTTGACAAAGTCCATACCGTTGAGGTCGGGCATGTTGATGTCGCAGAATATAGCATCAACAGTATCTTGTTCCAAGAACTGACGAGCCTCCAAAGCACTCTGGCATTGTGCTGCCAGTTCGAGGAAAGGGATTTTACTGATATAGGTGACGATTTGCTGAAGTGCCAGCGGCTCGTCGTCAATAGCCATGCAACGTATCATGTGAGTGGGATGGTTAGTTCAACAATATAAGTATCAGGTTTGTCTTGGATGCGCAGTTCGAAGTTGCTGTCGTAGAGCAGGCGCAGGCGCTGCTTGACATTGGCCAGACCGACACCACCTTTCTCCTGATTGGGTGTTTCAGCCTTGGAGTTGCTACAGGTGAAGTGGAGCATGTCGCCATCGAGATTCACCATGATATGTACGAACGACTGATGCTGATAGCTGATGCCATGCTTGAAAGCATTCTCGATGAAGCTGATTAACATGAGCGGCGGCACCGTCTTGTCGGGTGCCTCGTTGGGCAGGTCGACAAGAATCTCCACCTTGTTGGTATAGCGCAACTGCATAAGTGCAACATAATGGCGAATGAAGTCAAACTCACGAGCCAGAGGCACACCGCTCTTGTCGCCCTCATAGAGGATGAAGCGCATCATCTTCGACAATTCTAGGATTGTGTCCTTTGCCTTCTCCGGATCTATATCAACAAGGGCGTGGATATTGTTCAGTGTGTTCATGAAGAAGTGGGGGTTAATCTGATATTTCAGATACTCCAACTGCTGTTCCAGATTCTTCTTCTGTAAGGCATCCAGTTTCTTTTGGTCACTACGGTTCTTGAAGAAAAGCTTGATGCCAATGTTCATACCGAACATGAGGATGAGGCTAACCACAGCCACGATATTGTGTACACCGATAAATGCTGGTGGACGATGCTCTCCACGGCGGAATTCATGAGGTGGACGGTCGCGATGTGGCCTCATTGCGTAAGGGTCATGCTCTCTTCCTCGTGGTTCGTGTCTGTCGTCCATCTTTCTTTCCATGGGTATGGGTCTGCGTTCCATGAATCTGGGACGTTGACTACATTGATAGGCGACAAAGATGGTTAGGATGGCTGCTATCATCGAGATGTAAAGCATGCGCTTACGACGGTAGATGAGCAAGGGTGCCAACAGGAAGTTATGAATGAGGAAGATAGCCAGATAGACGGCAAAGAGCTTCCAAACAAAGAATATCTCAGGCCAATTAAAGGACAGATAAGTATTGCTTACTGTCCGTATATACATAATGAGCACTGGAGCAGCAAAGAGCATGCCCCAGAGTGCCAAGTATATGACGTTCTCTTGTCGTGACTGTATCTTCATCCAATACATATAACGCTGAATTTGATGCTTTTATTGTTTTACCAACAACAAAGGTATACGAAAAAAGCTGGTTCGTGAAAAATATTCAGCGAACCAGCCCTTTTATTCAGCGAAAGAAGATGTCCTCCTTCTTACATTTTACAGTCCTAAGCCCTTCTTGACGTTCTTGGCGGCATCATCAATAGCGTCGTTAGCCTGCTTCTTGGCAGCGGCCTTAGTCTCTTCTGCCTTCTGTTTAGCGGCAGCATTAGCCTCATCAACCTTCTGCTTGGCAGCGTCAACAGCTGCGTCCTTAGCTGCTACGGCAGCATCCACGGCAGCATCCTTGGCATTGACAGCAGTCTCTGCAGCGGCATCCTTGGTGGCTTCAGCCTTGTTGCTGACAGTCTGAACAATATTATTGACTATTGCCTCAGGTTCTGTCTCTATGAAGGTGGCAACGGCTGCGGCAGCATCAGCATTCTTCTCAACAACAGCCTTTACCTCCTCAGCATTTTCCTTCAAATAGTTCTGAACGGTAGTAACATAGGTCTTGGCAGCGTCAGGATTGTTGACTACGAACTCGCCAACAATTTCTTTTACCTGCTCCAGTGTAGCTGACACCTTCTCAGCATCACCCGCAGCAACAAATGCTTTCAGGTTATCGATAATGGCATTAGCCTCTTCTTCACCATTGATTGCAACTTCCGTACTGTCTGTGGCCTCGGCCTGCTGAGTTTTGTTGCCACATGATGTAAAACCGATGGCAGCAACAGCCATCACTGCTAAAAGAATCTTTTTCATAACATCTATTTTTAGTTATACAATAAATAATATTAAGCCTTCTCGGGGGCAAAGGTAAGCAATAATTCTGAAGAAACAAATTTTTCGTACAGAAATTTGCAAATCTGCCATATTAGTTGTATCTTTGCGACTCATAGGGAGAACAATAATATGGGAAAAATCATTATTGCAGGGATAGGCCCTGGTAGCAAGGAAGATATTACGCCTGCCGTGCTCGAAGCAGTACAGCAGGCTGATGCCATTGTGGGCTATAAATACTACTTTCAGTTCATTGAGGCTTATATTAAAGATGGTTGTGAGTGTATTGATACAGGCATGAAGAAAGAGCGTGAACGTGCTGAGCAAGCTTTCTTGTTAGCAGAACAAGGCAAGACGGTAGTGGTTATCTCCTCTGGCGATGCCGGTATCTATGGTATGGCTCCACTTATCTATGAAATGCAGAGAGAGCGTTCGTGTGCGACGGCTTTCCCGTCGCAAAGCATCGAGGTTCTTTCTCTTCCAGGTATCTCTGCTTTCCAAAAGGCAGCATCGTTGCTGGGGGCTCCATTGGGTCATGACCTGTGTCTCATCTCACTTAGCGATTTGATGACCCCTTGGGAAGTGATAGAGCGTCGCATCAAGGCAGCTGCTGTGGGTGACTTCGTAACGGCCATCTATAATCCCAAGTCGCATGGCCGCTATTGGCAGCTCTATCGTTTGCAGGAAATATTCCTTCAGGAGCGTTCTGCAGATACGCCTGTGGGCTATGTCCATCAGGCTGGTCGGGAAGAGCAAGAAGTAAAGATGACCACCCTTGGTGCTTTCGACCCAGAGGATGTGGATATGTTTACAGTTATCCTCATTGGTAATTCACAATCGTATCTCTATGAGGGCAAAATGATTACGCCTCGTGGTTATTATCGCAATAAGGAACAAGAAGGAGCGAAACCCGGACAAACGATAATGATGCAGTCTTTCAGCACCATTCTCTCTGAGATGCAGCGTCCTAATGTGCCCACATGGCGACTTTGGCCGTTGCTGCATGCCATACATACTACTGTGGATTTCAGCATGGAACAATGCCTTTGGATGGATGAATGCGCTACGGAGATTCTATACAACAAGGTGGTTGATGGGAGCCTGAAACACATTGTAACAGATGTAACAATGGCTGCCAGTGGTATTCGTAAGGGTGCTTTGGACAGACTCGGTATCCAAGTGCATTGTTATATAAATGACCCTAGAACGAAACAGATTGCTGACGAGAAAGGCATTACACGCAGTCAGGCTTGTATGCAACAGGCGGCAGAGGAATACCCTGAAGCACTTTATGTCGTTGGTAATGCACCTACTGCACTTTTTGAGATTTGCGATTTGGTTCGTAAGGGAAAGATGCATCCTGCAGGTATCATTGCTGCTCCTGTAGGCTTCGTTCACGTGTGTGAAAGTAAATATGCTGTCAAGACGCTGAAGCAAATCCCCAAGATGATTGTAGAGGGGCGTAAGGGCGGAAGCAATCTTGCTGCTACGCTCTGCAATGCCATACTCACTTTCGATGATGCCGAACAACTGAAACCTGGTCGCGATTTATGAAGTTCATCGTCATAGGAATTACTGATAATCCGAAGCCGTTCTTCCCACCAGAAGTATTGGAAATCATCAAGGGTGGCAAGATTTTCTCTGGCGGCAAGCGCCACCATGAGATTGTAGCACCGTTGTTGCCAGCAGATGCAGTGTGGATAGACATCACTGTGCCCTTGGATGCTGTCTTCGAACGCTACCGTATGCTTAGCGGTTCCCCTACTGAGACGACAATCATCATCTTTGCAAGCGGAGATCCGTTGTTCTTTGGTTTTGCTAACACCATCCGCAGAAAGATGCCAGAGACAGAAATCGTGGTCTATCCCACCTTCAATTCCCTGCAACTGTTGGCACACCGACTGGTGATGCCCTACCACGACATGCGCATCGTTTCACTGACAGGTCGCCCTTGGCAAGAATTTGACCATGCGCTTATAGAACGAGTTCGCAAGATAGGTATCCTTACTGACAAAGAGCATACACCTGCAGCCATTGCACAGCGCATGCTAGACTATGGCTATACCTATTATAATATAAGTATTGGTGAGCATCTAGGTAATCCCCAATTAGAAAAGGTCAGTACATTCACCCTCAAGGAGGCCACTATGCAAGAGTTCTCCACGCCCAACTGTGTAATACTCGACAGCAAAACCGCTGAGCACATCAAACCTTATGGTATTCCAGATAGTGCCTTTATGTTGCTTGATGGTCGCGAGAAGATGATTACCAAGATGCCTATCAGGTTATTGACGTTACAGGCGTTAGACTTACCTCATCGGCATGTACTATGGGATATTGGCGCCTGCACGGGTAGCGTCTCCATTGAGGCGCGTCTGCAGTTCCCCCACCTACAGGTCGAGGCCTTTGAGATTCGCCCTGAGTGTGAAGCAATCATTCAGGAGAATGCTCGTCGCTTTGGTGCATCAGGCATCAACATCCACATCGGTGATTTCCGTTCTATATGCTGCGATAGTATCGCAGCTCCCGATGCCGTGTTTATCGGAGGTCATGGTGGACGTCTGAAGGACATCATGGAGAAGGTCCTCACCGTACTGGCTCCTGATGGCATTATCGTGATGAACAGCGTCATAGCTCCCAAGGTACTTACCGATAGTCATAAACTCTGGAACGAGGCCTGCGAAGAACTTCACCTCCAACAGGAACCGCCGCTTCATATTCAGCTGAACGACAATCACCCGATAACAATACTAAAATGCAAAAGATAGCTATCATACAAATCAGCGAGGCAGGTGCTGCCATCGCTGCCCGTCTGCAGGAGGCGCTTGGTGCCCAAAGTGTACGTCGTGATTCCATCGCGACCCAATGGCAAAAGTACGATGCATTCGTGTTCATTGGTGCAATGGGTATCTGTGTTCGTACCATCGCCCCTTACGTCAACGATAAGCACAGCGATCCTGCCGTGGTGTGCATCGACTCGTTGGGAAAGAACGTTATCTCTGTGCTTAGTGGACATGTAGGTGGAGCTAATGACCTGACACAAGAGATTGCAAGCATTATTGGTGGCCATGAGGTAATTACCACCCAAAGTGATTGTGCTGGTCTATGGGCCCTCGATACTTTTGAGAAACGCTTCGATTGGCCTGTAGCTAGCGATATTGAGGATATCAATGATTGTATCTTCGCTTTTGTCAACCGCAAACCCACCGCTCTGTTGTTGGAGGTCCGTGACGAGGGAACTGATTACTTGGAGGCAACAAAACCCGACCATGTCACCATCATCAACGATATCAGTGAGGCCGACCCCAAGAAATACAAACTCTTGATAATCGTATCACCTTATAATCGCTCTGCACCCTATGGTATGCTGGAACTACATTTCGTACCGATGGTGGGGACGATTGGTTTCGGTTTGGCTCATCACCCAGATGACTATATGTGTATCTATGACGAGATAGACGAGGCTTTTGCTAATCATGGCATCTTGCCTTGTGCCCATAAGTATTGCACCATCGACGTAAAAGAGGACGAAGAGTTTTGTGCAATGCTCGAAGATGAATACGACGAGGAAGTGGTCTTCTTTACGGCAGAAGAACTGTCGGCTGTCGAGGTTCCTAACCCCAGCGATACTGTGGCGAGGCATGTGGGCACACCTAGCGTCTGCGAGGCTGCTGCCATCCTGGGCTCAAATCACGGACAATTGATTATACCAAAGTTGAAGGGCAAGAACTGGACTGCAGCATTAGCTATAGACTATCAGCATCTTCGACAAAGGACAGGTCATATCGAAATCGTTGGTGCTGGTCCAGGCGACCCTGACCTGATTTCGGTGCGTGGTCGGAAGATGCTTGAGAAGGCAGACCTTATCCTCTATGCAGGTTCTCTGGTTCCTAAGGCCTTAACGGAGTGTCATAAGCCCGGTGCTGTGGTGCGAAGTTCGGCTGACATGAACCTTGAAGAGCAGTGTGCACTGATGAAGGAACACTACGATAAAGGACATTTCATCGTTCGTCTGCATACCGGTGACCCTTGCATTTTTGGTGCTATCCAGGAACAGATGGCATTCTTTGATAAGTATCAGATGTCGTACCATATCACCCCAGGAATCTCAAGTTTCCTTGCTGCAGCTGCCGAACTGCGTAGCCAATTCACCATTCCTGAGCGTACACAAACGATAATTTTGACGCGGGGCGAGGGGCGCACCCCTATGCCAGAAAAGGAACAACTGCACCTGCTTGCCAAAAGCCAAAGTACAATGTGCATCTTCCTATCTGCTGCTATCGTTGACGATGTGCAACGTGAACTCCTGCAGGAATACCCAGAGAATACCCCTGTTGCTGCCTGCTATCACCTCACATGGCCTGACCAGAAAATCTATCGTGGAGTGCTGAAAGATTTAGCGAAGATAGTCCACGACAACAACCTCACACTGACCACGATGCTAGTCGTTGGTGAGGCTATTGACAATCGCCAAGGGCTTTCCGAACTGTATAGCAAGTACTTCACCCACCTGTTCCGGCAGGGCGAAGCATAGGATTTGGAGTTTGGCTATTCGTTAAAAGATACCAAACGACTGCCGTCAGGCTGTTCCTCTATGTTGACGCGTACGGCATCTTCTGGCAACACGTCTTCTATTAACTCTGGCCACTCAATGAAACAGAGGGCACCAGAGTAGAAATAGTCCTCATAGCCCATGTCATACACCTCTTCCAACTTCTTGATACGATAGAAGTCGAAGTGGTAGAGTGGTTCTCCGTCGGGTTGCGTATACTCATTGATGATGGCGAAAGTGGGCGAGGTGATAACATCCTCTACGCCCAGCTCCTCACAGATAGCCTTTACAAAGGTGGTCTTTCCTGCACCCATCTTGCCATAAAAAGCAAAGACGCGGCGGTCACCAATATGTTTAATAAACTCGCGAGCAGTCTCGCGGATATGTTCTATGTCTTGAATCTTTATTTCCATATTATCGTTTTCTTCCCTTAAGTGTTACTATTGGTATAATCATCTCCTCCATCGAGATGCCTCCGTGCTGGAAAGTGTTGCGATAGTAGGAGACGTAGTAATTGTAGTTGTTGGGATAGGCGAAAAATGCATCACCTGTGGCAAACACGTAGCTCGTTGACAGGTTGGGAGCAGGCAAATGAGCCTTCTGGGGTTCCTTGATGACGAACAGATCTTTGGAGTCGTACGCCAGATTCTTGCCCAATTTATAGCGCAGGTTGGTATTCGTGTTGCGGTCACCAATAATCTTCACGGGATTGGTGGCACGAATACTACCGTGATCGGTAGTAATCAGGATGCGGTAGTCACTCTGTGCCAACTGACGGAAGAGGTCAGCCATTGCCGAGTGGCGGAACCACGACAGCGTGATGCTGCGGTATGCCGACTCGTTATTCGCTAACTCACGCACCATCTTTGACTCAGTACGGGCATGGCTGAGCATATCGATGAAGTTGAATACGACGACGTTAAGGTCGTTCTTCTCCAGTGTATTCAGTTGTTGCAACAGCTTATCAGCCTCCTGTGAAGTATTAATCTTATGATACGAGAAGGTGTTACGCTTGCGATAGCGCTCCAGCTGCGTTTGGATGAGTGGCTCCTCATTGAGGTTCTTTCCTTCCTCCTCGTCCTCATCAACCCAAAGTTCTGGAAACATCTGAGCTATCTGCACTGGCATTAGTCCTGAGAAGATGGCATTGCGTGCATACTGCGTAGCAGTGGGCAAGATGCTGCAATAAACATCCTCGTCGATATCGAACAGGTCGCCTATCTCGCGCTCCAGCGTCTTCCATTGGTCGTAACGGAAATTATCAAGCACAATAAGGAAAACCTTCTCCCCTTCACTTAGTGCAGGGAATACTTTCGTTTTGAACAGTTCATTCGACAACATCGGGTGCTCGTTGCCTTTCATCCACTGCATATAGTTCTGTTTGATGTATTTCGCAAAGCCGCGGTTGGCCTCTTCTTTCTGCATCTCCAACATCTCAGTCATCTGCGAGTCTGTTGCACTGAGCTCTAGTTCCCAGCGGACCAGGCGCTTATAGACTGCCGTCCAATCCTCCCACGTACGACAATCCATAATCTGCATAGACAACTGCTGGAACTGCTGTTGGTAGTTGCTCTGAACGGTTTCTGTGACGATCTCCTTGCGGTGGATATTCTTCTTCAACGTCAGCAGTATCTGGTTGGGGTTGACGGGTTTGATGAGATAGTCGGCAATCTGCTGTCCGATGGCCTGGTTCATGATGTCCTCCTCCTCACTCTTCGTCACCATGACGACAGGCACCTGCGGTGTTATCTCCTTGATGCGCTGCAGTGTCTCCAGACCACTAAGACCAGGCATCATCTCGTCGAGCAATACCAAGTCGAAGGTGCGCTTCTTGCACTCCTCAATGGCGTCGGTACCGTTGGTTACCGTCACCACCTCATAACCTTTCTTCTCTAAGAAGATAAGATGGGCGCGGAGTAGTTCCATCTCGTCGTCAGCCCAAAGTAATAAGCCGTTGTTCATATCTTAATTATCATTTTATCTCCAGAAATCGTCGTCAAACTCCATATAGCCGCCGTTCTGCTGCTGGGGAGCATCGTTGAACAGCGGGTCGTCTTCGTCGTTACCTGTTGGCTCTTCGCTATCAGTTGCAGGTTCCTCATCATCTTCGCTCTGTATGATGGTTTCTGGTTCGTCTAGCAGGTCTTTGTCGGAGACTTCCAGAGGCTCCAGCTCCTTCTCGAAGAATATCTCGTAGTCACGATAGCTGTAGTTGGTTCCAAGCAACGGCAGGTTCTTCTCGCTGATAATGATTGGTCGGCAGGGGCGTAACATGTCGGCCATTGCTTGATCGTTATACAACTGGCGAGCATATTGGCGGGTCTCGTCATAGTTGAGAAAACCGCTAATCATCATACGCACCAGTCCATTTGCATCCTGGTCTACGTTGATGTCGAAGTTACGTACAAGGAAGTTCGAAAAGTTATACTTCGCCATCTCGTAGAGCAATTGGTTATGGTTCACGGAGTCTGGCTGATATGCCAGCAAGAACACGAAGTTGGTCTCACGTTCTATGGTTAGCGTATCGTTGCGTGTGGAGTCGGAAGCCATGTCAATAGCACGCCGTGACCAGACGTCATCGATATCAAACTTACCACCATGCAGTGTCCTGCCTTGTTGTACACCGCGGATAATCATTCCTGCCATCTCGCTAACCTCACTCTCTGGGTACTTTTCTACGACTTGCTTCAAACGGTCAATGCAAGCGTCCGACTGTCCTTTGTTCAATAAGCTGAGACCCTCAATGAAGAGGAACTTAGGGCGATGCTGTCCCAACGGGAAACGCTTCTCGGAGATTTCGCCATTGGCCTCCACCTCCTCGTGGCGGTCAGCCTTGAAAGCCTCATAGGTGGCAGCATAGATAGAATCTTCGATATGTACGCCAAAGCGTTGGTTCTCTGCGAAGTAAGGGTCAGACAACAGTGTCGTCCAGTCGCTTTCAGGGAAGTCGCTCTGGAGCATCGCCAGACAGCGGTTTGCCTCTGCTGTGCGTCCTTGTCTAGAGTAGAGCAGGAAAAGGTGATACCACGCCTCGTCGTTATGCTCGTAGTCAGCATATTGGGTTGTCAGACGCCCTAACGCCTTCTCGCTGAGTCGCAGGTTGTCAAGTTTGTCCTTGAAGATAATGCCCGAATGGAACAGACCATCCTTGATGAGATTGTTGCTCTCGGCTATCTGCTCTTCTGTGAAAGGAATCTGTGCCAGATAGTACTCGCGCTTGTGTGGGTCGAAGGCAGAACTGTCGGCAGGGGCTTCAGCCCCAGCAATGGAATCGCTGGGCACAGTGGCTGTCGGGCTTTCCATGTTTTCTATGTTTTCTACGTTTTCTACCTGGTCTTGACTTTCTTGATTTTCCAAACTGTCTGGCTGTTCCGTGTTCTCCTGGTTAAAGTCTACAACCGTCTTGTTGAGGCGTTGCCAATGGTCTTGGTTCTCGCGTCTACCCCACTGTCGTTGGAAGGACTGTTTACCTTGACTGACTGCCTGCGGGTTGTAGAAATACCACTGTCCAGACTTTCCACCACCTATGGGTTGTGGGGCGGCAGGTGCTGGTCTGGTGTTCCTGTTCCCGTTCTTGGCCTCTTCCTGTTGTTGGATTTTCTCGGCCTCAGCCTCTTCACGGGCTCGTTCTTCTTCTTTCTCCTTCTTGATGAGGTCTTCGATAATCTTGTCAATAATCTTGTTACGCTGGTCTTCCGACATGCGTGCCAGACGCTGCAGCGAGTCTTGCAGTTCTACGGCGCTTGTGTGTGGTGCCAGTTCGTCGAGCACCTTCGAGCGTTCGTCGAGCTGTTTATAGTCCTTGCGATCTTTATCCAACAAACCAATAGCTTCACCATAGCAGCGTTGGGCATCTGCATATTTTTCTTTGTCCCAATAGACGTTACCTAATGTCAGCAGCAAGACACCTTTCTCAATGCCACTACGTGTTGCCTTCTTACAACCTTCCTCATAGGCTTCGATGGCGTGTAGCGTATCTCGTTGGGTGAGGTAGACGTTGCCAATGGCGTAGTACACCTGGTCGAGGTAATCCTTGTTGTTGTCCGAACGGGCCATGCGCTTCAACTTGCTTATCTTGCCCTTCGCATCTGTGGCTGGCATCACCTCCGTCTGCGCAATGCGGGCATTGAATTCCAGTTCGTAGGGCGGATTCAGACGTATCACATGCTTGAACGATTGGTAGGCCTCTGCTTTCTGTCCCAGCATTGCTTGTATCTGTCCCATCAGGAACCATTCGCGTGCTCTCTGCTTGCGACGTTTCTCGTGTTTGACGACCTTGCGCAGATAGGGCAGAGCCTCCTCATAGCGACCAGCACGAATGTTGTAGTTGGCCAGCGTGTAGTCCCAGTCTTTCTGTGCCCGATAGTGGATGCTATCGCGTAACTGTTTGTTAATGATGTCCTCTGCATCGTAGAGCCAGTCCAGTTCAGTATAGCTCTTGGCCTGCCACGCATGGGCGATGCCATTGATAGCAGGCTGAGTCTGATAGAGACGTGCCATATAAGAGAAGGTGGCAGCAGCCTCTTCAAACTGTCCTTGTTGGAACTGCGACTTACCCAACAACAGCCAGGCATGCCAGAGGAAGGGGTTGTACTCGCGACGGTTCAGCCACTCAATATCCTTCTGCGTCTTGCGACGACCTTTGTTCCATTCCGGACGCTTCTTGATGCTATGCAGTTTGATGGCCTTCTCCGCTTTCTCTATGGCTCGGTCGTAGTTACCCTTTCCCAACTCCCGACTCTGCTTGTTGGAGACAGGGTAGAGAGGAATGAGTTCTGTACAGTTGTCTTTGTTGCCGTTCTCCTTCTCAATATTACCCTCTATGAAGGCCTGTGAACCATTATAGTAGGTGTTATAGCGGGCATTGAACGAGTGCCACCAGCGGTTTCGTGCTGTATTGTTCTTGGTGGAGCAAGAGGTTAATACCAACAGCACGAGCAACAAATGGCATGCTTTCTTGCTTTTATCTACTATGTCTGCCAACTTACACTCACTTCTGCTAGTACACGACGAACAGTCACCCTCTTTGGTGACAATAGGCTCGTCTGTGCTACCAATAGAGGCGATAGCAGCGATGATGCCCAGCACCACAAGCGATATGACGACAATCAGCAGGAATTGCATGTTTTGTTATAACGACAGCAAAATTATCATTTATCAATTATCATTTAGGGCAAAGCCCGCCTTTATAAGGTCTTTCCAGAAGCTGGGGTACGACTTACTGACCACCTGCGGGTTGTTGATGCACAACTGGTCTAAACGGAAGGCGGCAGGGGCAAAGGCCAACGCCATGCGGTGGTCTTCGTAAGTGTCAATGGCTGCGTCTTGTTGAGGCTCGCAGCGTTCATCATCCCAGTAAAGCTCACTATTGTTCACGTCGTGTAACACAAATCCCAGTTTATGCATCTCCGTCTTCAGCGCTTCTATGCGGTCAGTTTCCTTGATTTTCAGCGTTGACAGGCCACGGAAGTGGAAGCGAACGCCAAGCATACAACAACACACCACAAAGGTCTGCGCCAGGTCGGGCGAGTTGACGAAGTCGTATTCCAAGCGGGGTACACAACGACCACTATGGCGCAGGGTCACTGTGGTGGGTACGCCTTCCTCGGTAGTGTCAAAGGAGGTCTTCACACCTAGCAGACTGAAGATATAGCGCACTGTACTGTCCCCCTGCTTCGAGCCGTCCATCAGTCCTTCAAGACGTACTTCGTCGTTAGCCTCTTTCGACAGCGCAATCATCTCATACCAGTAGGAGGCAGCACTCCAGTCGCTTTCAATATAGTAAGCATGTTCCTTGTAGGGTTGCGCCTGAACGCTAATGGTCTCGTAGTCACTCCAGTCGGCAATGGCTCCAAACTCTCGCATCATCCACAACGTCAGGTCAATATATGGACGCGAGATAATATCCCCCTTCAGACGCAATGTCAGTCCGTTGCTGAGCATGGGACCAATCATCAGGAGTGCCGAAACATACTGCGAACTGATGTTGCCTGGCACCTCCAACAGTCCACCTTCCAGCTTTCTGCCTTTGATGCGGAGTGGAGGAAAACCCTCCTCACCGGTATATATGATATCTGCACCCAGATGGCGCAGAGCATCTACCAGTACGCCAATGGGACGATGCTTCATGCGCTCTGTACCCGTAATGACATGCTCTTCGCCGTTGCGCGTGGCCAGAAAGGCCGTCATGAAACGCATCGCCGTACCTGCCGCCTTGATATTAATCTCGTATGGATTGTTTTGCAGCGCCTGAATAATCACCTTCGTGTCGTCACAGTCTGATAAATTATTGGGTAACACATTGCTCCCTGACAATGCATGGATAATCATTGCACGGTTCGAGATGCTCTTCGATGCCGGCAGTTTGATGGTCTGGTTTAGTGCCTTTGGGGCTATGATGTTGTATTGCATATTTCGTGTACCTTACTTATAATAACTCACAAAAGTACGAATTATTTGGTAGATTACCAAGGAAATAACATTAATTATATATCTTTTCTGCAAAAAGTAGTTAGAAAATTTGCGTGTTTCAAAAAAACTCCGTACCTTTGCACCCGCTTAACAGCAAAACGATCGGGATTTAGCGCAGTTGGTAGCGCACACGTCTGGGGGGCGCGAGGTCGCTGGTTCGAGTCCAGTAATCCCGACCAAAAGAAAATCCAAGTCACTGGTTCACAGTAGCTTGGATTTCTTTTATTTCCTATATTTGTCGTTTCTTGACGCGATTTCCGTACTTAGTTCTCAGGGTCACCTCGGTAGTGATAAGGCTCCACATTGATGTCGTTATACTCCATCTCTGGTATTTCTATGGTGTCATTGAGTTTCTTGCCATAGTCACCGCGAGCCGCACCATTGGATAAAACCAATTCCTCATAGTGAAGCGTACAGAATACCGTCTGGAATACGCCAATGCCTATGCGACAGCCCTGAGGATACATGCTGTTGAAAAGGTAGACGCTTTTGAAGCCAGGATGGCTGTATACTTCCAGATTATTGTATTTGAGGAAAGCCTTGAACACCTCTCTTTTGGTCTTTGCAGTATCTGCTGCCGAGAAGGAGCGCGAAATGTTGTTGATGAACTCATCAATCTCGTCAGCCTTGATGCTGTCGTTCTCCTGCAGGCACTCATGGACGTTGTCAACAGTCTCTACAAGCATGATATCCCTTGAGGGTACAGTAATCAGCGCAAAGATATAAAATGCGAAGAGTACGATTAAGACAATAACCAATCTGCCAAGACAACTGTTAAAGAACTCTTGTGTAAGACTTTTCTTCTTGTATTTGTCACTATTAATCTGATCCATAATTTATAGTGGTTAGATGTTAGGGATTAGTATTTAAAGTTTTGAATTATTGTGAATCAGGTTCATAAACTCCTGACGGGTTTTTGCTTGGTTGAAGGCACCACTGAAGTCGCTGGTGGTAGTGACGCTGTTTTGTTTTTCCACGCCACGCATCTGCATGCACATGTGGCGTGCCTCTACGACAACCATCACACCCAGTGGATGGAGGGTCTGTTCGATGCACTCCTTGATTTGCAGCGTCATGCGCTCCTGCACTTGCAGACGATGACTGTAGATGTCGACTACGCGGGCTATCTTCGACAGTCCCGTGATGTAGCCGTTGGGGATATAGGCCACATGCACCTTGCCGTAGAAGGGCAGCATGTGGTGTTCGCAGAGTGAGAAGAAATCAATGTCCTTGACGATGACCATCTGCGAGTAGTCTTCCTTGAAGAGGGCGTCGCGCAACACCTGATGGGCGTCCATCTCGTAGCCGCGTGTCAACACTTGCATGGCCTTGGCCACGCGCATAGGTGTTTTTAGGAGTCCTTCGCGACTGGGGTCTTCGCCCAACAGCGTCAGTATCTCCTTGTAGTGCTCGGCCAACTCGTCGAGGCCCTCTCTGAATATTTCGTTTTCTGGATACACTCCTTAAACTCTTAAACTTTTAAAATTCTTAATATGCTACGGTAATCTTGCCCTTCACGATGGTTGCCTGGTCAAAGCCAAGGTCACGCAGACTGACCAGCATCTGGTGAGCTTCCTCATAAGTGCGGTAGTTACCGACGCGGCATATCCAGCGTGGTGAATAGAAATGTACGTACACGGGCACGTTAGGATAATGGCTCTTAATGGCGTTGCGTGTCTGTTCTGCCTGCTGACGGTCCTTGCGCGAATTGCCACCAGCAAAGGCCTGGACGCGATAACCTGTAATCTTGTGGCCGTTACGAATCATCTTCGGAACGGTATCGGGGATAACGGTGGTGCTTGTTGTGCTTGTCGGACTACTGGGAGTTGTCGTACTAGTTTTACTAGAGGTACTCGGCGTAGCGGGCTTGGGCGTAGTAGGTGATGTGGTGGCAGTTGTGCTGCTACTCTTTGTCGTCAGTATGGCGCTATTGACCAGCTTGTCAATGGAGTCACTCTGGTGAATGGTTACTGAGCCATGACCAGCAGCAGGCTGTTTCTGCAGGCGCTGGGTAAAAGTCTGTGCACCAGCACCCATCGGGATGCCGATACACAGTACTAATATCTGGATAAAATGTTTCATTTACTTCTTCCAAGCGTCGATGATACCCTTGAAGTCAGCGCACTTCAGCGAAGCACCGCCGATGAGACCACCGTCGATGTCAGCCTTGGCGAAGAGCTCAGGAGCGTTAGAAGCCTTGCAAGAGCCACCATACAGGATGCTGGTGTCCTCGGCAACAGCCTGACCATACTTCTCAGCAACGATAGAGCGGATATAAGCGTGGATTTCCTCAGCCTGCTCAGCGGTAGCGGTCTTGCCAGTACCGATGGCCCAGATGGGCTCGTAGGCGATGATAATCTTGCGGAAGTCCTCCTCAGAGAGGTTGAATACGCTACCTTCGAGCTCAGCCTTTACAACCTCGTTCTGCTTGTTAGCCTCACGCTCTGCCAGCGACTCACCAATGCAGAAGATAACCTTCAGGTTGTTCTTCAGGGCCAGAAGCACCTTCTCCTTCAGAATCTCCGGAGTCTCCTTGTAGTACTCACGACGCTCTGAGTGACCGAGGATAACATACTGAGCACCAGTGCTCTTTACCATCTCAGCGCTCACCTCACCAGTGAAAGCACCCTTCTCCTTGTCTGCGCAGTTCTCAGCACCCAGACCGATGATGTCCTGGTTCAGCTCCTTGGCAACAGATGCCAGGTGGATGAACGGTGTGCAGATGACAACGTCACAGTTGGGTTTGTCGGCTGCGAGAGCCTCATTCAGTTCCTTGGCCAGAGCCACTCCCTCTTGCAGGTTCAGGTTCATCTTCCAGTTGCCTGCTACGATTTTCTTTCTCATTTTCTGTTTTTTGTTTAAAAAGTTGATATATCTTGTTAGATTGTTCTTTTCTCTTCAGCCACTTCGTCCATGCCCACAGGCGGTCGGCAATGGTCAGCAGCAAGAGTGGCAACAGGTACCACAGCACAACGACGAGTATCTTCTGTGCCATCGTTTCCTTGTCTATCTTGCCCATCTCCAGCTTCTCCAGTCGGTCTGTCATCTCATATTCGTCGGGCAGAATATTGTGGCTCCACTTGCGAATGATGACGCCGTCCTTCAGCAACAGCATGCCTGGATTGCTACGGATAACGGTTTTCAGTACAATTTCGTCGGTCTGGCAGAACGGATATTCCGCACCCGTCATGTCGCGCCAACGCTCGATACCCCTACTGCCGCTAGCCGTCAGCGCATAGAAGGGGTAGTCGTTGTCTTCAGCATACTCGTACATCTGATTGATGAGGTCCAGTTGACTGTCGTCGGCCTGTTCCACATGGGGTGCTACGAGCAGGAAAAGGTATCCCTTCTGGTTGAGCAGCGAGTCGGTAATATCCTCGCCGTCTTCCACGCGCTGGATGAAGAACTCTGTGTAGGGCGACTCCTCACCGTTCATCATCTGTTGCCAACCTGTCCTGAGGTCTGCGCCGATTTGGTAAGGACGGAAGTCCAGATAGGGCAAGTCATAGAGCGACCATCCTGAGACAGCGATGATGAAGAGGGCTGAATAGTTGGTGGCTATCCACTGGCTCGACCTGGAGATGAAGCGCACAATGTCGTGGGGCCATTTCCACACGATGAGGGCCATTGCCAGCAGCACGATGTTCTTGACAAATGTCTGCCAGTTGGTGAGGACGATGGCATCGCCAAAGCAACCGCAGTCACTTACGGGGTCGGCCAGCGCCACCCACAGCGTCAAAGGTGTCACCACGAGCATCAGCAGCAGCGTCAGCGTCTTCGAAATGGTCTTGCGGATACCAAAGAACAGACAGATTCCCAGGAAGAATTCCAGGGCCGACAGCAGTACCGAGGCCGCCAGCGTTGCAAAGTCGGGTGCCAGCGCCTGCAGGTGTAGAGCGGTCAGGTAGTCCTGCAGCTTATACTGCGTGCCCAGCGGATCGACAGCCTTGACGAATCCTGAGAACACCAGGACCACCGCCAACACCATTCGCGCAATATTTACTACTACCTTCCTCACCTTTTACCTTAACTTCTTTAACTGCCCTAACTCCTTTAACTTCTCAACTTTATCGCTCCGAATACTGCGTAGTTGATAATGTCCATGTAGTTCGCGTCGATGCCCTCACTGACCAGCGTCTCGCCCCCCAGATTCTCAATCTCCTTGATGCGTTCTATCTTGGTCAATATGAAGTCGGTGTAAGAGCTGACCCGCATGCCTCGCCACGCCTCGTCATAGTCGTGGTTCTTGCGCTTCATCAGCTCCAGCGCCTCCTGGGCATATTTGTCGTATAGCACCATAGCAGCGTCGTTGTCCATGTCGACGGTGTCGCTGAAACCGTGGTAAAGTTGTATCAGTCCCACAATACCATAATTAATCAGGGCAATGAACTCTGGACGAATACCCTCGCCCACCAGCGACTCTTTCTTGATTTCCAGCGAACGGATACGCTTGGCTTTGATGAACAACTGGTCGGTCAACGACTGTGGACGCAGGATGCGCCACGAAGCCCCATAATCATGGAGCTTCTTCTCAAACAGCGTGCGACATTCTGTCAGCGTCTGTTCGAACTCTTCATTTGTCTTTGCTTCGTTATTAGCCATAATTCGGTGCAAAGGTAAACAATTCTAATGAATTGACCAAATTATTGCAGGTCTTTCTGTTTCTTATGAATATAGCGTATCTGGGCGCCCTGCACGTCGGCAGCCATCTCTAGCGAGTCCAGATAGCCCGGTGTAGAGTCTACTTCGCCTCCTCGTGCCTGTAGGATACTGTCAGTACGGGCCAACTCCTGTTGTGCCTCTGCCAGTTTCCCCTTCAGAAACTCCGAACGCACCTTCATCCTGAACCGTTCCACCTCCTGCTGTCGCCCATGACCGCAAGCCGTCAGCCCAGCCACTACTACCAATATGCCGATATACTTCTTCATTTGCGGGTGCAAAGGTACGAATAAGTGAGAACAATACAAAACAAAAAGGCCATTTTTTGTTTTTATTGTCGAACGAAAGTACTTTCGACGAAGTCAAAGTACCAATAACAGAACGAAAAACCAAATTTATTTAGGATTTTCTCACTTTTTGTCACATATAGTTTGTCTGATGTTGCATTGGGAGAAAAAGTGTAGTCTGACAATTATTGTCAGGAATACTTTTGCTACCTTTGCAGCATAAAACTAACTGACAAGAAAAAAAAATGAAACAAATTTACTTCATCTTAACCATCCTGGCTGCTGCTCCTGTTAGCATTCAGGCGCAACAGGACCAGAATCTGATAATCAACGAACTGATGCAGTCGAACATAGAGTGCATCATGGACGACATCAAGGAGTTTCCCGACTCTTGGGTAGAGTTGTATAACCCCACAGATGCCGCCATTAACCTGAAGGACTACAAAATCAGCAACAAGAACAAGGTTGCCAAGGCATGGCAGTTGCCCGACCAGGAAGTACCAGCCAAGAGCTATGTCCTCATCTATTGTGACAAGGAAGAGAAAGGCCTGCACACCAATTTCCGTCTGGAGTCTGGCAAGGACGGCAACCTCTACCTGTTTAAGGGGGACAACGTTGTTGACAAGCTGGAGAAGATGGCCAAGATGCCAGCTCCCGATGTGGCCTATGGTCGCAAGACCGATGGTGCTGACGAGTGGGGTTATCAGCTGACGGCAACCCCTGGCAAGGCTAACTGCGGTAACATTTGCGACGGCAAGCACATCCTCGGCGCCCCAGTCTTTGGCAAGCAGGGTTTCGCAACTGCTGGCGATGCCGCCTTCCAACTGACGCTGAGTCTGCCTGAAGGTGCTCCTGAGGGTGCCGTCATCCGCTATACCAAGGATGGTAGCGAACCCAAGGCCACCAGCACGAAGTACACAAGCGCCATCAGCATCACCAAGACAACGGCCATTCGTGCCAAGGTGTTCTGCGACGGCTGGCTTTCGCCCATGAGCACGGCCCAATCGTACATCTTCCACCCAAGAGAAATGACAACTCCCATCTTCTCCATTCAAACCAATGACAAGTATCTGAACGACACAGAGATAGGTCTTTTTGCCAACAACAACAGCAAGGAAGACAAGAAGACACACGACTGGCGCCGCCCTGTCAACATTGAGTTTTTCCCCGCAGAGGGCGAGGAGAGCGCCTTCAACCAACTCGGAGAGACGCGCATCCAAGGCGGCCAGTCGCGTAGCAATGCACTCAAGTCGATGGTCTTCTATGCCAACAAGCGCTTTGACCCCGACCACAAGCAGTTCCTGTATGAGTTCTTCCCCGACCAGAAACCTGGTGTCACGAAGTTCAAGTCATTCTCCCTGCGCGATGGTGGTAACGACTTTGGCGACCTCTACTTCCGCGACGCCATCATCCAGCGCACCATGGCCAGCCACACCGACCTGGACTGGCAGGCCTGCCGTACTGCCGTGCTCTATCTGAACGGTGAATACATGGGCATGCTCAACATTCGCGAGCGCTCGAACGCAGACAACGTGTACAGCAACTATAACGGTCTGGAAGATGTCGACATGGTGGAGATTAGCCATGAACAAGTGAATGGTGTAGACCAGTTCATTGAGGAAGTGAAGGAAGGCACCAGCGACTTCTACGATGCCTTCAAGACGTTCTACAGCGAAAAGGGCCACACCAAGACTGAATACGAGGAGTGGATAGACGTTAATGAGTATCTGAGCGTCATGGCGATGAACCTCTTCTACGGCAACATCGACTTTCCCGGCAACAACCTTGTCTTTTGGCGTCCCAACGATGACGATACAGAGTCTGGCCTTCCTAAGAAATTCCGCGTTATCGTCAAAGATACCGACTTTGGACTGGGACTTTATGGCAGAGCAAACAGCTACAACACCATCGACCTGCTCTATAATCCCAGCAATCATAGCGGTGACAACTGGGCATTCACCGAACCGGCAACACGTCTCATCAAGAACATGTTGGAGAACGAGGAACTGAAGAACATGTTCATTGACAAGTGCTGCATCTTCATGGGTGACTTCATGAACGGCAAGGGTACCAGCGAGATGATAGACCTCATCAAGGACGAGGCCATGGAGGAATTTGTTGCCCACCGCGACAAGTACAATCCCGGTTGGGGCTGGTGGCCAGCAGACAATCGTGGCGATATTACCAACAAGTTCAACAACGCCAAGAACTGGGCCAATGGTCGTCCAGAACAGTTCTATAAGCACATTGGTAACAAGTGGAGCCTCGGCACGCCCATAGCGTTGACCATCAATAAGAGCAACAAGAGTGATGTGCAAATTGTCTTTAACGACATCAAACTGTCTGGTAACGTGTTCGACGGCAAATACTTCAAGAACCGCACCATCACGCTCAGCGCTACCGCCAACGAAGAGGGCAAGACGGTCACCGGCTGGAAGGTCACTGGCGCCATCAGCAAGGAGGTTCATGGCAGTGAGTTAACCCTGCAGATGCCCAATGGCGCTGTCAACATCAATCCCATCGTCGGCTTTGGCTCAGGCATCGAGGATATTGAACTGTCATCTGTCAACGCTCAGCGCTCAACAATCTACGACCTGCAGGGTCGCCAGATAACAACTCCTCAGGCTGGCAGAGTGTACATTCAGAATGGCAAAAAAATCATCTGGCGCTAATAGCCAGATGATAAAACGATAAGGATTACCCCAAAATACAAGGTCAGGAGATTACCCAACGTTCGGTAGCGTTTGGGTAATTTTTTGTTCCCTATGACAAATGCGCACCTCGATGCCGAACTTCTCGTGGATGTGCTCAGCCAGATGCTGTGCACTATAGACAGAACGGTGCTGACCACCGGTACAGCCAAAGCAGAACATCAACGAGGTAAAGCCACGCTGGATATAGCGGCGCACATGGGCATCGGCTAGCTTATAAACGCTGTCCAGGAAGGTCAGTATCTCACCATCGTCTTCCAGGAAACGGATAACAGGCTCGTCTAGACCTGTCAACTGCTTGTACGGCTCATAACGGCCAGGGTTGTGGGTTGAACGACAGTCAAACACATAGCCGCCACCATTGCCCGACTCATCCTCAGGGATTCCCTTGGTATAAGAGAAGCTGAAGACGCGCACCACCAGCGGTCCCTGGGCATCGTACTTGGAGAAAGTGGCAGGACCATCCTGCGGGTGGGGTTTATAGGGGTTCAGGTCTGTCGTCTTATATCCGTCGGCACGACTGACTGTGGCCTCCACATACTGGAACTGAGGCAGCTCCGTCAGGCGGCGCAGTACACCGACCAAATAGGGATAGGGGAAGTCGCGCTCGTCGAGCAACTCTCGGATATTCTGGATGGCAGGGGGGATGGACTCTATAAAGTGGGCCTTGCGCTCGAAGTAGCCACGGAAACCATAGGCGCCCAGTACCTGCAACTGACGGAACAGTACAAACAGGCTGAGACGCTCAACAAAGCGGTGGGGCGTCGGCACCTCGGTCAACTGCTTCAGGGCATTGTAGTACTCATAGACCAACTCACGACGCAGCTTGTGAGGATACTTTGCCGAGGCCTGCCACAGGAACGACGCTAGATCGTAGTAGTACGGGCCACGGCGACCACCCTGGAAGTCAATGAAGTAGGGCTGTTGGCTGTGGGCTGCAGGCTGTTGGCTATCAACCAACATGATATTCCGCGCCTGGAAGTCACGATAGAGGAAGCATTGCTCGTCACCGGCTTCTGTCAGGTCCTTTGCCAACAGGCGAAAGTCAGCCTCCAGCTTCATCTCATGGAAGTCAAGCTCTGTAGCTTTCAGGAAACAGTATTTAAAGTAGTTGAGATCAAAGAGTACAGAGTTGGTATCAAACTCCGGCTGCGGATAGCAGTTGGTGAAATCAAGCTCACGGGCACCACGCAACTGCATGTTCGGCAACTCACGGATGGTACGGCGCAACAATTCCTGCTCCTTCAGCGTGTAACGGCCACCAGCCTCACGACCACCACGAATGGCATCGAATAGCGACATGGAGCCCAGGTCGGTCTGAATGTAGCGTAGCTCGTCGTCGCTGACCGCAAGAATCGTGGGGACAGGCAACTTACAATCCGTAAAATGATTAGCCAGATAGACAAAGGCGTGGTTTTCGTCACGACTGGTACCTACACAGCCTATCACGCTCTTGCCCTCCGAAGAGGTCAAACGATAGTACTCACGATTGCTGCCACCAGCCGTCAGCTGCTGTACATTCTGGGGCTCTACCCCACTCCATTTCTTGTAAAGTTCAACTAATTTCTGCATATTGTTGGCAAAGGTACGAATAAGCGAGGAAAATACCAAATTAATTTGAGTATTTTCGAGCGAGAGTACCTATACATGCGATTCATACACCTCACCTTCAGGTCGTTCCTGACGTTCCTTTCACCCGTTCCGACGTCATTTTGCGGTCGTTCCGATGATACTTTACACCCCTAAAGTATCATCGGAACGGGTCGTAGATGACGTCGGAAGCACCCGAAGATGACGTTGGAACGGATGCAAGATGACATTGCTACCATCCAGCGATAGCCCCTTATCATTTCTTGCTATTATCCAGTTTCCAAAAATTTAAATTTTCGACTGTCTGACAGTCACTGCTCGGCAAAGAGGAGGGGCATTTCGATGACCTGTATCTCGCTGATGAGCTGATAGGGTATGGAGGAATCTTGGCGGCGATAGTGGCTGATGTCGTAGACGTCGCTGTAGGGCTGCAAGGTATAGACCATCTTGTCCACTGGCTGCTCGAAGCTGTTGGTCTTCTTGTTGTAGTGACTGTACTCTACGCTATAGGTGCCGTAGTTAAGAGTGTAGTCGTAGCGGGAAGCAATAGCCCAACGGTTGTTCATCTTGTCCCATTGTGAGGTTACCTTGCTGGTCAGCGTGCCGTCGGCGGCATAGGTGTAGTCATGCTTGCGATAGGGAGTCAGCTGGAAGTCCTTGCCTTCACCGCTTTTCTGATAGACATACATGGTGGTGATGTCATCTTCGGTATAGTCGGCATTGTAGGCAAAAACGCTCTCAGGCATATTGACGACTGTCTCATATCCGTTCTTAACGGTTTCAGAGGTGAGAACTTGTGCCTTGGCGCTCATGGCGGATACGCACATCAGGGTTGCAATTACTAAATGTTTCATAATCGTAAATGTTTAAAAGTTATTTTTTACTCCTTAGACGCAACCTTGTGTTGGTTTACTACAGTCTTGCGTTGTTTTTTTTACTTCTTTTGTCTGTTAGACGTAAAAAACGGGCAGAAAAGTTGCAACACCTTGTGGGGAATTCTTGGAATTTTCAATAGTTGTCCAATATCTGTTGGAGTTTCTCGCGCTGTCGCTCCTTCTTCGA
>CAMJIA010000008.1 GCA_946405695.1 uncultured Prevotellaceae bacterium
GTGAAGATTATTTTGTAAATATCTGAAATTTCTCCACTTCGGAGCCGAAATTTTTTCTCCGAACTGGAAATAAATTTGGAGTGAAGAGTCGGAAAAAATAGATGGTGTAGCATTTCGCGACACCATCTGCTTTTGTTCATTGAGTAATTTTTGAGTTTTTGGGTCAAAATAATCGAAGATAATATCATTGATAATCTGATAGTTAGGATAAATAAATAAGTTTTCTTGATTTTTCTCTTAATAAATAGCAAAAAGAATACCCCCAAATTAATAGTTTATGGACTGTGACTTTCAAAAAACTCATTTTCCTTCCTTAATACACTGTTTTTCAATGCATTGGAGTTAGAGAAAACACAATAAAAACTCATAGAAAACTCATCTTCGCTGTTGCTGGATGTAGTCGGCTATGTCAAACTTGGGTTGCTCTTCTGGGGCATGACGCAAGCAGAAGTCGCTGACGGTGAAGTTTGCCAGATCTTGCATACTGCTAACAATATTCATCCAATTCTGGACGGCATCTGCATCAGGTATGACGATGATGTCCCGACCACGCAGCGGTTCCAGATACCTGCGCTGCAACATCGTCTTGTTGCCCGTAGCTATCCATAGCATCTTTGGGAAGGCAAGTGCCCCGTAAATGGCGTTCTTCGGACTCTCCACAAGTGCCACAACAGTATCTGGATAGCGCATCAGCAGGTGTTCGCCAAAGAGACATTTCGCTTCATAGCAACCCGGCAACAGTTTTCCACTGTTTTTCCAGATCGATGCCAGCATATAGCACTGATTCTTCTTGCTATGTCCGAATCGCGGTGACTCCTCATCAGTGTCGTAATGCTGCACCTTCAGGTTGCATACACGTCCGCGCCAATCGATATTGGGAAAAACGGTGCAGTTGTCGAATCCCCACATGGAGTATCTGCCTATGTGGTATTCCTCGCAAATCCACTCTACTGCCTCAGGTCGGAACATCTTCATCAGGCATTGGCACAGCGAATTTTCCACCGTCACCAGTTCATCAGCCATCTCCATCGGTATGTAGCTGTAGCTTGGTTCCTCTACTTTCACCGCAGGCTTTGCTTTAGGTTGCGGCACATTGCTGTTCATCGTCATTGTGCTGATGCCGAACGTGGACGACAGCCACTGACATGCCTCTTGAAACGACCACCCTTCGGTCTGCATGGTAAGGTCGATAGTAGAACCTCCCTTACCGCATGTATAACAATAGCAGAAGTTCTTACCGGTTCCTGTAACCAGTCCGAGTGACGGGTGATGATCCTCGTGCCAGGGACATAGTGCCTTGTTGTTCACGCCTGCTCGCCACACCTGAAGTCCCAGCCTTCGAGCCACATCCGCAATGGGAATGGCTTTCAGACTGGTCAGGTCAAATTGTTCATGTTGGGTATTATTCATTATTCTACGAGTTTAAGATGGAAGAATACTACACGCCCTACGTCCTCACGACTATGAGTATGTTGGTCGAGACGCTTGTAGAAGTTGCCCTTACCCAATGCTGTGTAGTTCGAATCATAGCAGTACTTCTTGTAGGCGCTGAACAGTTCGTCTCCACGCATGGTGTATTGTTGTTTTTCACACATTTCGAGACAGAACATCTTCACGCTGTCCGACTGCATGAAGTATTGGTCCAGGGCTTGTTGGCAAAGTTGACTCTTCGTAAATGCCTTGCGCTCCAGTAATCCCGGCATCGCCTGTATCACCCAGTTCAGAATGCCTGGCAGTTCCTTCTTCAGCTTCTCGGTCAGTTCCTTGTCTTGTTCCTCCTCGGGGATGATGACATCGTAGGGCATGACTATCAAACGACGCTTGAAGGCCATCGTTATCTCCGGACGCGGAAATACGTTGAATGCCGCCATGAACTGCCCATAGTCACGTGTTGTGAATGGGTCTTCGTACAAATACTTTATCGTGACAGGCTCACCTGCAGTCAGCAGTTTCGCCACGTCTGCACGGACCTTTGTTCCAGTTTCTGTACTGATGTTGAGCAGTTTACCCTCCATTCCCACACGGTTCTTGGGGTCGCCAGTCAGGTCGGAAAGGCCAAGGTTGCTGACATTCGTCGGTCCCAACAGGGCTTCGATGATTTCCAATGCCACCGATTTTCCGTTAGCTCCAGGACCAATCATCCATAGCATTTTGTTTAACATGTGGCTCTTGGTCAGCGTATAGCCAATGAACTCCGCCAGTACTGTCTGTGCCTCAGCCTCAGGTAGAACACGGTCAAGGAATTCGTGCCATTGCGGACAGTCAGCTTCAATATTATAGTTGTAGGGTAGCACATAGAAGAGCATGTCGCTGCGTTGATGTTCGCGCAGTTCTGGCGGTGTGCCGTCGCGTCTTATCACCAGCGTGCCGTTGAGCAAGTTGAGCCATACTTCCCCGTCGGGAACATTACGTCTCTTTGGAGCAAAGACGGTAAACGCCGTGTGCTGCCAAAGCTTCTCCATGAATTCCGGATCTTTGCAGAATTTCTCAGGTACGCCACAGCGCTCTGTGCACCGATTGACAAAGTGTTGCCACAACTGCTGGTCAACCTTCTCCCAACAGCAGCCAGTATAAGCGATGATGCGCTGTTCCGATTTCCTTCGCTCACGATACACTATACATAGCAAGTTGCCGTCAGCTGCACGGACAATCTCATGCCACACCACATCGCGCAAAGGATTCTTAGGATTCTTGCACTCACTGATAATCATTGTGATAACATCCTGCTTTGGCTGTATACGGTCAAGAATACCCCGAAGCGTCAGTTCCACGGAATGACCTTCACGCTCCTTGCGTTGCTTCTCCAACTCCTGGGCCTTGGCATCCAGCTCCAGTCCCAAGTTAAAGTCTTTTTCGTTTGCCATATATTTATTTTTTATTGTTATTTCTATTTGTAATAAGGAACACGCGCACAGGTTTACTCACCGACATAAAAAAAACGAAAGCACCTGATGAACGCGCTGTTCTACAGGTGCAAAATTACGAAAAATGACTATATGATAATCAGTGATTTAACAATAAAAAAGATAATACCAAGTGCAGGGTCATGGTATTTTCAAAAGTTCATGTTTTGGACCAACTATTGGCCTTTTTAAAATTGAAATTTCATTCCGATGGCTTTCATCCAGTGGTTCATCTTTACAATCAGTTCCTCCTGACGAGTGAGTGGATCATCTTCTTTTTTCCAAAACTTCTTCGTGGTGTTATATGGTATCTTAGCCAGAGTTGACATGATGTCTTGTGCCGGTTTCTTTTTTCCATGCCCATCAACATTTGCTCCATCTAATTTCATCAAATACCACAACAACTGTAGAATTGGTGTACTCTCCAGTTCTGACAACATCTCCACTTCTTGTTCTTCCTCAGTGGAGTCGGCTTTCTTTTTTGCTTTCTCAGTTTCAAGTTCCTTGTTTAAAGATGACACATGTTGCTTGAGGTCGTTTTCGCTTGCTATAAGTTCATCTATCCTCTTGAGAAGTTTTTCGCGTTCAACCATTTCATGTTCGGCAATCTGTTTCCGAATTCTCTCTATGTCGGCACTGGTATAACTCTCAGAGTTGGAAGTTTGCTCGCCAATATAGTCGTATTCGTCAAACGGGAGATTCCCACTTATCCAGTTCTTCACAGCATGAATGGAATACTTTATGACACCCATATCTGTATCTGCATCCTCCAGACTTTCCATTTTCTGAATGAAAGGATCAAAATGAGTATTGTCTTTTGATGAACGAATCATTGCATACACACAGAGAAGAACAATCTGAGAACCTTCGTATCCACGATACATCTGTCCTGCAACAAGCGCTATTGCTGCACGTTCAATCAACAATTCCGGCCGATTGACATCTCTTAGCGTATGCACTAACTTTTTAGCATTATACCACACATTGGCTTCGTCTTGGTGAGTACCAAATTTGTCAGACAGGCCTTTTATAATGCCTTTCATACCGCGAAAAAGCGACTCTTCACTATATTCAATGTATAGATGATCCTGCTCATTTCCATTATGTCTGACATAGGCGAATACAGGTTTTACGTCCTTTTTCTTCTCTGCTTGTACTTTTTTCATCAACTCCTCTTGCGCAAGTATTTTGTCTATTTGCTCGTTGATGGTTTTTAGGTGGACATCATTATACACTCCCATTTTTTCCTTTAATCTAGGGAAAACAATCTCCTCATACAACTTATCACCATGGTGGCGATAGTAGAGAAGAATATAGACCCGACATAGAATGGCATGATAGAAACGCGGTGTGTTAATGCCATTAAAGAGTCCGTCGAAATTTTTAGCTTCCAGCACAACGGTATCTACTGCAAACTGGTCATCCTCAATTTGCAGGCACATCTTAATGGGGCCATCCCATAACGGGGTTGCAGAGTTGATCTTGGTGCAAAGAAACTTTATCGGACTACAAACACGTTCTTGTAGCACATTGAGTTTGGTTTGTGAAATGATAGGAGAGCTGTTCATTCTATTATACTATTACTGTTCTATTGCCCACAAAGATACAAAATTTTCTCGTGCTTTTCGTCACTTCTCTCAATTTTTTGTTATTTTTTTAGCCCATTTACAATCGATGGTGAGATTACGGCTATCTATTGCGAATCAAAGAGACCCGGATTTTTATGTCTGGATTGGGTATTACAAATAACAAGAGTGCACAAAAGCGATGATTCCTTTTGTGCACTCAACCTTCCTAAAAGTGGATCATTGAGATTGCGAAGCCAGATCATTCAGAACCGACCCGCCTTTTTTCTCACTGGCAATGGCTGACTCCACATCTCCTGGACTCCTTTCGCTTAGCCAAGACATTATGCCAGGATTGGATACTATAATTAAAAAGTGAACAGCAGAATGTGCACTTTTGTTATGCAACTAATTCAAAAATTATTCTGGACCAAGTGAGTATTGTTTTCTGGCATAATCTATTGAATTACAATCTTTAAGAAGTTTTATCATATTCTTGGCATTTTTTTTATAATCTATGTCATAATGTTCACATATTGAGATGCAATCCTTATCGTTACAAAGTGCACCATGTGTAGCAAATGAGATACACTTTTTCTTGTCATAATCATCTATATATAAAACTGCAAGTAAATATAGAAATGTACCTATATCTTTATCATATACTTTTCCTTCATAAATATCAACAACACTAATTTTGCGATACTGCATCAGTCTGTTTATTGCTTTCTTATAATTCCTTTCTGCCTCTGTTTGGTTACCCAATTTACCATAGCCATATGCGATTTGACTAAATGTCAAGGACATACTATACAAATCATTGTCATTGAGCAAAGAGAGTTCATAATACTTAATGCTATTTGAATAATCTTTTAAAGAAGAATATGAATTGGCAATTAAGCTATATATACTAGACTTTGTGTCATCAGATATTTCATCACATCTTAAACATTCTTTGCCAGCTTCAATAGTATTCTCATGTTGGTTCAAAGAAGAATAACATCTTGCTAATTTTAGATATCCATGTGCCGATAAGCCAAATGCGGATTCTATTTTCCTTAAATACTCAATAGCTGAATAGTATTGATGAGCGGCAATCGCTTTTTCTATCTTTTCATCTAATTTTTCAAGTTCCTCATCACTCATACCTTCATCTACTTCATTTAAAACCAACGAAGATCCATTAATTGTATATGAGCCTAACTGTTTAAGAGCTGTTTGCCCTAAAAGCAATGGCGCATTTTGTCCGTCAATGACAGTAGCTTCGATATTCCTTAAATGAAGTCCTCCAATTTCTATGTCACGAAGATTTATTACAACATGGTTTACTATAGAGCCATCTGCAGTTTTACTTTTTCCCTTCCCAATGATATCATCTTTTGTTATGTAATCATTCTCATACAAAAAGTTAGCTATGGACATCGATAGACTTACAGTAGATGCACCTGTATCAAATATCATTTTCATTTTTGCTCCATTAACAACACAAGGAATCTTATAAACTCCTCCTTCTTTTTCCATGTGGATTACTTTTTGTGCGTCAGAACAAATAGTAATCACTAATAAGATGAAAAGAACAAAGATTTTCTTCATAATACTATTGTTTAAGTTATTATAGTTATTTCATTACACACAAAAAAGAAAAAACGTGGACAATTTACTTCGTCTACGTTCTAGAGGTATCGGCAAACACCTTGTTGCTTAAACGAGTAAATGCCCACGCCATCCGGCGTGAACTATCTACTTCAGTTCTTGCAACTATTCTTGAAAATTTGCCGATTTTCTAGAACAAGAATCTAAAAGTGGATATTCTTTGACCTGAAGGTGCAAAGCGACCCGGAGGTCGATGACACCCTATATGTCAATATGTCCTTATGTTTTTTTATATATTTCTCTCAGCCCATAGGCATCTACGGTTTTAAGGGTTACACATTATATTATATTGTCTTTTTCAATTTCTCTGGATTCATTCGCATATCCCAGAAAGCAGCAATGCGGAGGGCGTCGCCCATGACATAATAGATTACCTTGTAATAGTCATTGATGATGGAGGCACGATAACGAATCTTCCTGTCGGCTAATAATGGTTCAGGGAAACCACTCTCTGGATGTTTCAGCAATCGTTCTCTCTTCTTCAGGTATTTCTGATGAAGATTAGCAGCAGCACGCTGACCACCCATCTCGTTATAATATATAAGGATGCGCAGCCACTGGCGCTGAGCACGTTTGGAAACTACTAACTTCATTATTAAACAGCAAAACTGTCAATCAACGCCTGGCACTTGGTGTTGAACTCCTCATCAGTCAGCACGTCACCACGTTCAAACTCCTTCTCCGACTCGTCAAGGTCTGACATAGCCTCCTCCCAGGTTTGCAACAAGGGAGGAACATTGGCTTCGGGCTCTATAAGCCTCTCAGCCAACCATTTGCGATTGCTTGCTGTAAGCGAAAGACCTTGGAGATAAGTCCAAAGGTTGTTCATTGATACTGCATTCATATCTCTTACTTTTTGTTTTCTGTCTGCAAATATAAACACTTTTTCTGAGACTTCCAAATTCTGCGATTAAAAAGTTATATCTTTAACGACAAAGAAAGCAGCCTAAAAACTTGTAGAAAATTCGGAACCGACCCGCCTTTTCCAAAACTTTCCGCACATTCGCAGCAATTTTATAAGAAAAAATTGCACCTACTTTCCTAAAAAGTTTGTATCTTTGCACGGTGATTCTGAAAAGAGTCGCCCGTAAATGTACTTTTGTGGAAAGAAAACTTAACTAATCTTATCGCATTCAAATGATGAAAAAGTTGATATCGTGTATCACGCTGTTGCTCTGTGCCTTCGTGGCCCAGGCAGCGGACATCACAGAAGACTTCGGCACACTGGCCAAGGCCAAGTATGGTGCCAGCAGTGAACAGACAGTGACGCTACCTTCTGGTGAGTGGAAGGCATTGAAGATGGAACTCAAGGAGAACAATGGCGTGAAGCAGTTTACCTTCACCAGCGGCACTTCCTCCTATCTCATCACTCCTGCCATTGACGACCCTGGCAAGATTGCGGTGAACTGGGGCTCTGGTGGCAACAACAAACTGACCATCAGCTACTCTATAGACGGTGGCACATGGCAGCAGCTTGACCAGATATCTTCTGGCGGCTCGGGAGCCAAGAGCTATAGCGCTAAGACGAATCTTGACGGTAGGACGAACGTTCGTTTCCGTTTCGTGGGCAGTTCCAGCAATACTTATGTCACTAAGGTCATGATTAAGTCAGCCACTGTCGAACCTACTGTTGATGACCCGACCTATATCACCGAGGGCGCTTGGGTTCCCACCAAGCCTTTCCCCACAGCCACGAAGGAAATCTATATTGCCCCCGATGGCGACCCCAATGGCGACGGCACAATAGAACGTCCGTGGAACGACCTGCAGCAAGCCATCAATGCCGCAACTCCCGGCACCCATATCATCTGTCGTGGCGGCACGTACTATCCCAAGAAGCAAAGCGACGGCAAATATACTGTCCGTATCAAGAAAAGTGGTACGGCAGAACAACCTATCATCATTCGTTGCTATGATGGTGAGAAGCCTGTCTTCGACTTCGTCAATCAGTTGTACGACCAGATGGTTGGTGACCGAGGCATCACGATGACGGGTAACTACTGGTGGCTCTTTGGCCTGCACATCACCCATGCGGCTGACAACGGCATCAAGCTGGAAGGCTCACACAACCGCATTGAGCGTTGCGAGTTCTCCTATAACCTCGATACCGGCATCCAGTTGGGCTTTGGTCATAACTTCAGCGACACCTTCCCCGGTGTCAGCGAGAACGATGGCAGCTACTGCGCCTATAACGACATCATCGACTGTGACTCACACCACAACTGCGACTACGATGCCAACTACGGCAGTGATGCCGATGGCTTTGCCTGCAAGATGCACAATGGCATCGGCAACCGCTTCATCCGCTGTCGTGCCTGGCATAACAGTGATGACTCGTGGGATCTCTTCGAGACTGATTACGATGTCGTGTTGGCGGAGTGCTGGGCATGGAGTGCCGGTATCGCCTCCGACCACCTATGGGTAAAGGACTACATCACAAAGAGCGGCTCTATGTCGTTCTCAGGCAATGGCAATGGCATCAAACTGGGTGGCAACGGCACCGGAGGTTCCTCCAAGGGCATTCATTATGTCTTTAACTGCATCGCCTTCAGTCATAATCAGGGCAGCTCCGTGAAGGGCTTCGACTGCAACAACCATAAGGGCGGTCATGTGCTGGTAGGTTGCCTGGCTTTCGATAACAGCTACGACTATATGTTCGAAAGTGGCGGCTCTGATGCCAATACCAAGTATTATAACAATGTATGCCTGGGCAAGCAGGAGATTGACGTGGGCTATGATGACTACAACGGTATTACGGCAGCCATGCAGAAGAATGGCTGGAGCAATCATCTCACGACAGGTGTGGGCGCTGACGACTATCTCTCGCTCGACGAGGACGATGCCATGCAGCCTCGTGACATCTATGGCGGTCTGCCCCGTAAGTTTGCCCGTCTGGCAACAGACAGTAAGCTGATTGACATGGGCAATGCCTCTTTCGAGGACGATGCCACCAGCAATGTCGGCAAGGTATGGAAACAGCTTGTTGAAGACTTCCCTTTCTTGAAACGTAACATTACGGGAACTGCCCGCGACCTCGGTCCCTACGAGCGTCCCGGCGACGCCACCGGCATCATTTCGGTGGCCGGCGGCAATCCCGCTGACAAGGGCGTTCGCAAGTACCTCAGCAATGGTCGTATCGTTATTCTGAAGAATGGCCAGCGCTACAATCTCCAGGGTCAGAAACTATATCAGAAGTAGGTGATCGTTTTCCCCGAAACACAAAAGAAAAGAACTGAAGAGAGATACCTATTACTTCATCATTTGCGGGTGATCCTTCTCTATGTCATAGAGACGCTTGTCGCCTTCGATGTCAAACGACAACAGGGCACTCTCCGTCGTGACATCCAGTGAACAGGGCGCTCCCCCGATGAGGGGCAGACAACTGTTGCTACCTACGGGGAACCCACAGCAGACAGGAATTTCCATGTCGTGCAGGTGACTAACCAGCATCTGCTCCACACTACCATACTGCAGGTCATATTTCACAGAACTGAACGCACCGAAGACGATGCCCTTCACCCTTTCGAAATCCAGTTGTAGGCGCAATGAGTAGAACAGTCTGTCTATGCTATGCAGAGACTCTTCCACCTCTTCAATAAAGAGGATGACATCCTGCTCAGGGTCGAGTTGAAATCTCGTACCAGAAATTGCCGCATAACTACAGAGATTGCCGCCCACCAGAATGCCCTCAGCATGGCCACACTTGTTATGGACATTACCAGGTATCTTGTATTGAGGGAGAGTTCCAAACAGCATATTACGCAGAATACTCGTGGCAGGCTCTTGCTGAGCGGCTATCTGGAATGCCATCGGCCCATGGATACTCATCATGCCCTCTCCAGCCACCGTATAGAGCAAAGTCGTAATATCTCCGTGTCCTATCAGCCATTTCGGGTGTTGCGTATAACAGTCTGTGGGCAAGCGGTTTAACAAATGAATGGAGCCATAGCCACCACGTGAGCACACAACAGCCTTGATGCTGTCATCCTCGAAAGCCCACCGTAGATCCATAGCACGTTCATCTGCCGTACCAGCATAGGCATCCACATGCAGACTGGTGGTATGCGGTCCAACAACAGGTTGGAGTCCCCAACTCCTAATCACATCTGCAGCTTGCATGATAGCCTCTTCCGGCACCCAATAGGCAGGAGATACAAGGGCTACCTTGTCTCCTGCCTTCAAAAAGGGTGGCTGAATCATCTTCTTACCTAATGACATATTCTATTGCTAATAACTTAACTAAATTTATCCCGATCGGTTTGTGATTATTTTTGTGCAAAGGTAGATAAAAAATAATAGAAACGGAAGAAAAAGTATGCACGCATTTGGGTTTAGCATCAAATTTGTGCATCGGGAGGTGTGTTTTTGTAAATTCTGAAACTGCTTTTGTAAATTCTGTAACTTCCTTTGTATATTCTGTGACTAACGTTTAGGGAATTCCCCCTCACGGTTTAGGGATTATCCTTTGCATCGTCACCCTTTTCTTCCTACCTTTGCAGCGAGAACATTAAACAACTGCGATTATGAAAAAGATGATGATAGCCCTTTTAGGTATGCTGACGATAGCAGCATCGGGCAAGGCAATGAGTTACGAACAGGCTCGCAACGAGGCCCTGTTCCTGACCGATAAGATGGCTTACGAGCTGAACCTTACCGACGAGCAGTATGAGGCCGCCTATGAGATCAACCTCGACTACCTGATGGGTGTGACGAGCTATGACGATGTCTATGGCGACTACTGGGAGCGCCGCAATCGCGACCTGAGCTACATTCTGCTCGACGCTCAGTGGCAGGCATACATAGCCGCCAGCTACTTCTACCGTCCACTGTACTGGAGCGCAGGCTACTGGCACTTTGGCATCTATGCCCGCTATCCGCACCGTGACTACTTCTTCTTCGGACGTCCGGCATTCTATGCTACCTATCGTGGTGCACACGCCTGGCACCTGCACGGCACTCACGGGTACTACTATAATCACCGTCACCACTTCCGTCCGGCAGCAGGACGCGCCCACTTCGGCATGCACGACCGCTGGAACCGCGGTGATTTCCATCGCCATCATGGTGGAGCGGTAGCACATCACGGAGGTACAAGCAGACCTCACGGAGGAACAATAGGAAATCACGGAGGTACAAGCAGACCTCACGGAGGTTCAATGGGCAACCACGGCAGCAGCGATCGTCGTTTGGGAAACTTCGGCGGTTCACGCACCAGTTCGACCCGCACAACGGTCAACAACACTGGAAGTCACCATAGCGGCTCATTCAGCGGAAACCACAGCAGCAGTTCACTGGGGAGCAGCCGTAACAGCGGTTCATTCAGCGGAAGCCACAGCAGCAGTTCACTGGGGAGCAGCCGTAACAGCAGCTCATTCAGCGGAAGCCGTAGTAGTAGCAGCAACAGCAGCGCCCGAGGAAGCTTTGGAGGTGGCAGCCGCAGCGGCGGCAGTTTCGGAAGCAGTCATAGCGGAGGCAGCCGCAGCAGTGGCAGTCATGGCGGCGGTAGCCGAAGCGGCGGCTCTTTCGGCAGTCGTCGTTAAGATACGCACCTCAGCATTCATCATACGCTGTACCTCACGCATGGTACAACCGGCATAGACAGCCAACAGGGCTTTGTTCATAATGCCATGACCTACGGCCACCACCCGTTTCCCCGGGTAGGTGGTCGTTATCTGTTGCAGGAAATCAGCGGCACGCTGCAGCAGGGCTTGCTCGCTCTCGATGTCATCGGGCCATACCTCGCCTTTCAGGTCGGGAATGAAACGACCTGTAAAGCTGCCCCAATCGCGCTCACGGAGTAGCGTCGTGGTCCTCACGGGCAAACCGTGAGGCGCGGCAATGATTTCAGCGGTCTGGATGGCACGGCGTAAGTCGCTGGCAACAATCGCATCAATGGGTTCATCGGCCAGTCGCCGGGCCACCTGTTCAGCTTGTTCCCTACCCCGCTCGTTGAGACAACCCTGCGTCTGTCCCTGCATGATCTGGCGGACATTATCAACGGTCTCACCGTGACGTACTAAGAAGAGAGTGGTTGCGCCACTCTCTTCTGTTCTTCTTTCTTCATTTAACATTGGTAACAATGCCCTCAATATACGTTTTGAGAATATGGATACCCGTCTTGTTGTCGCCTCCCCAGGGAATGATGAGGTCAGCAAACTTCTTCGTGGGTTCGATAAACTGTTCGTGCATGGGCTTGAGCACCTTCTCATAGCGGTCCAACACCATATCGACGGTACGTCCACGCTCTACCACATCGCGACGGATGTTACGAATGAGACGTACGTCATTGTCCGTATCCACGAAAATCTTCAGGTCCATCATGTCGCGCAACTTCTTATAGTGTAGCGTCATGATACCCTCCAGAATGATGACGGGCTTAGGTTCTACATGTACGGTCTCCGGCAGACGGTTGGAGATGATATATGAGTAGGTGGGCTGTTCAACGGCCTGACCGTTCTTGAGCATCTTGATATGCTCGGTGAGCAACTTCCAGTCGAAAGCGTCTGGGTGGTCGAAGTTGATAGCTTTACGCTCCTCGTCAGTCAGTCCCGTCGTATCGTTATAATACGAGTCCAAGGGGATTACTGCTGCACAATGGGGTGGCAGCACGCTGGCAATTCTCTTTACGACGGTGGTCTTACCAGAGCCTGTACCGCCTGCAATTCCGATAATGTACATTATTGTTTCTGTTCTTTTACGACATATACCAGTGTGGGCAGGTGGTCACTAAAGCCATTGAGCCATACGCCACCAGCATGGGTACGAAGGGTATTGCCCTTGTAGCGGCCTTCCTGCTGGAACAGGTAGTCGCGACGGAAGATCTGAGCCTTCCAATACTTCAGCGTCGAATAGTCCTTCACGCCCTTCTGGTTCAGCAGCGAGTGTGAGAGGATAATCTGGTCGAAGAGGTTCCACTTGCCGTCATACATCAGCGTACCGGTACCACTTGCGTGGATATTCCAGAAAGGATTGAACAGACCGCCAGGCTTTACATCTTCCAGTTCGCGCTGGGCGCCCAGAGCCTTCGACATAGAAGGATCTGCGGGGTCGTCGTTCATATCACCCATGATGAAGAGCTTTACATTGGGATCGTCCTTCAGAAGCGAGTCCTTCACGGCACGAATCTGCTTGCCGCCGAGTTCACGATAGTAGCTGGTAGCACCACGTGAGGGCAGGTGGTTGACGATGATGGTAACATGCTCATCAGCCAGTGTACCACTGACTACAAAGAAGCCACGAGTAGCTCGACGGGCATCCTCAGGCTTATCATATATATAAGGTACGAGCTTCACATTGCGAACGGAGAACAAGGCGGGATTGTATAACAGACCGCAGTCAACACCACGATGGTCAGGACCTTCAATCAGCAGATGCTGGAAGTTGCGCTTCTTCAAGGGCTCCTGCTCGCAGAGGTCGGCCAGACAACCGTCATTCTCCACCTCAGAGACACCGATGGCAGCAGCACCTACGGTAGGCAACACGTCGGTACCCATCTCGGCAAGCACACGGGCCATGTTCTTCAGTTTGTTACGATACTTCATACCCGTCCACTTGTTTCTGCCGTCAGGCAAGTATTCATAGTCATTGTGACCTTCATCGTGAAGGGTATCAAACAGGTTTTCAAGGTTGTAGAAACCGATGGCATAGACAGAGTATTTCTTGTCTTGAGCCAGTGCGTTTAGTGTTCCCACCAGGAACAAAACGACCACTAAGGAGAGTAGTTTTTTCATAATTGTTTAGATTTATTGCTGCGAAGATACGCATTATTTTTGAAAAACTATCATTTTCTTCAAAAAAAAACACGAAAAAATACTTTTTTTTGCATTTAATTTGTTATCTTTGCAGCAGAATCTTTGAACCGCAATATTTAAAAACACATTTATTAAATAACAATCTTATGCAAAAAAAGCTTCATTTAGCCGTGTTGGCTCTATGCATCGCTACGACAGCATTCGCTCAGGAATCCGTAAACACTTCGGTTGCGGAGATGGCAGAGCAGGCTACCGTTGACGAGCAAGCCTTCACTTTCACGGAAGCGCAATTGGGCGAAGACGACGACATGTCGCAGAATGTTTCGATTATCTCTTCGAATCAGAACATCTTCGCCAATTCAGCAGGATTCCAGTTCAGCGCTGGACGCTTCCGTTACCGTGCTTTTAACCAAAAGTACAATGAGATTTACATTAACGGTGCTCCCATGAACGACTTCGAGTCAGGACAGTTCCGCTTTGCGTTGATTGGTGGTCTGAACCGTCAGACCAACAGTGGTCGTGAGGCCTCACTGCCCTTCGAGTTCAACAACTTCTCCATGCCGGCCATGGCGGGCTCCAACAACTACGACTTCCGTCCCAGCCGCATGGCTACCGGACAGTATGCATCGTTGGCAGGTTCTAACCGTAGCTACACCCTTCGTGGCATGTACACCTACAACACAGGTCTGCGTCCCGATGGTTGGGCCATCTCTGCCGGTCTGACTTATCGTTGGGCTCAGCGCGGCTACGCTAAGGGAACCTTCTACAACTCGCTGTCTTACTTCTTCGGTGCTGAGAAGAAGTTCAACGACCACCACTCCGTAGCTTTCATCACATGGGGTAACCCCACAGAGCGCGCCTCACAAGGTGCCTCTACTGACGAGGCTTACTGGATGGCTAACAGCAACTTCTACAACCCCTACTGGGGTTACCAGAACGGCGAGGTTCGCAGTTCACGCGTTGTCAAGGACTATGCGCCCACCGCACTCATCAACTGGGACTGGACCATCAACGACCACATGAAGTTGCAGACTGCACTGACCGGCCGTTACTCCATGTATAAGGGTACCAGTCTGGGTTATAATGGTGGTGAGAACCCCGCTCCAGACTACTGGAAGCTCATGCCGTCAAGCTACTACGACGTATGGTATAATGATGCAGCCAATACAGAGGACGGATGGAGCAGTTACTATCGCGCACGCACCTATTGGATGAGTGGTGAGGACGCCCAGCAGATTAACTGGGACGGTCTGTACTACGCCAACCGTCAGGGTAATGCCAAGGACGACGATGCCAGATACTTTGTTCAGGCCAAGCACATCAACACGCTGAATGTGACACTGGCATCAACGCTGAAAACCATGCTGAGCAAGACAACCAGCCTGAATATCGGTTTCAGCCTGGGCACCAACAGAGGTTTCCACTACAAGACCATGGACGACTTGCTGGGTGCAAACACGTATCACGACATCAACACCTATGCACTGGGTACCTACAGTCCTGACGACGATCGTGTCCAGTACGACCTGAACAATCCTAACAAGCTTGTCGGCGAGGGTGACAAGATCAACTACGACTACAACCTGTACGTCAACAAGGCTCAGGCTTGGGCAGCTTTGAAGTATCAGAAAAAGTCTTTTGCTGCATTCCTTGCAGGTCGCGTAGCCGGTGTAACCATTCAGCGCGAAGGTAAGATGCTCAATGGTGTTGCCGAGTACATGGGACTCAGCTCGTTCGGAAAGAGCAAGACTGCTCGCTTCCTTGACGGTGGTGCCAAGGGTGGCATCACCTACAACCTCGGTAGCGGTCATGTGGTAAGCATCGGCGCAGGCTACGAGCTGAAGGCTCCTACAGCCAACACCGTATTCGTATCGCCTGAGATGACCAACGAGTTCTGTGCCAACATGAAGAACGAGAAGATCTTCAGCAGTGAATTCGGCTACCAGTTCGCTAGCAGCTGGATTAAGGCCAACGTGAACGCCTACTACAGTCATCTGAGCGACGTCACCGAATGGCAGAACTTCTTTGACGACGACATCAACTCATTCTCGTACGTGTCAATGACCGGTATTAAGAAAGAGTACTACGGCGTAGAGTTAGGCTTGAAGGTCTCTCTGAACTCCAACTGGAGCATCCGCGGTCTGGCTGCCATCAGCGAGGCTAAGAACATCAACAATGCCCGTGTACGCTACATGAGTTCTTCTAAACCCATCGCTGGCGACAATGGCGAAGAGAGTTTCTACGCTGAAGAGACTGTATTAAATAAGAACATGCGCGAGAGCGGTACCCCGCTGTCAGTCTATGGCCTGACACTGAGCTACAACGGTGGTGGCTGGTTCATCGACCTGAGCGGTAACTACTACGACCGCATCTACCTCTCCTACTCTCCCGTTTATCGCTACGAGAGTTCTATCAAGAACCGTAACAAGGCAGCCATTGCACGTGGTATTGCCGAGGAGCGCACCATCGACGATAACGGAAACGTTATCCAGAGTGCACTTGACCAAGCTAAGGGCAAGGGTGGTTTCATGCTCGACCTGAGCATCGGCCGCAGCTACCGTCTGAAGAAGGGTAACCTGTCCATCAACCTCCAGCTCACCAACATCCTGAACAACACCAAGATGTGTACTGGTGGTTACGAGCAAAGCCGAAGCAACTACTCTATCAACTCTGATGATGGTGGCGTTAACACCAGCCGTCTGTACCGCTTCGACAAGAGCCCGAAGAAGTACTATGCTTATGGTATCAACGGTATGCTGAACATTGGTTACAGATTCTAAAACACTGAAGCATTATGAAGACAAGAAATATTTTCCTATTAGCACTGACAGCCATCTTCGCAGCATCGTGCCACACGTGGGACGAACCTTCCGTCAAGGATGGTCTGGAGAGCTTTGGTAATAAGTATCTGAAGGAGAGCAATGTCGTAACTGTTAAAGAACTGAAGGATGCTTTCAAAACTGAAATCACCGGTGGAACACTGAAACAGGTTACAAAAGCCACTCAGATAAAGGTTATCGTCACTGGTAACGATGAGGGTAGCAATATCTACAAGACACTCTATGTAGCCGATAATACTGGCGGTATCAGCATCAGCATCAACAAGGGCGGTCTCTTTAGCGAGGCTCCTGTAGGCCAGTGCATGCTGATTGAGCTTGAAGGTCTCTATATCGGTGGTTACGGACAACAGCCACAGATTGGAACACTCTACACCAAGGATGATGGTAGCACACAGGTAGGTCGTATGGACCGCTACACCTGGCAGGAGCACTACAAACTGATTTCTTCGATTAAGAGTCTCTCTACCAATCCCATCAAGACCAACGACATGGGTATGCTCGACCTTGACCGTGACTTCGGTAAGGTGGTTACCTTGGTAGGCGTAGTGATGAAGGATGCTGACGGCGAGAAGGTCTTCGCACCCAGCGACGGTAGTGTGAAGCTCTCTGGCGGTTGCGCTAACCGCGAGGTTGCAAACCAGAGCACTACAGTATATGTTCGCACCAGCACCTATGCTGAGTTTGCCAACATGGTGATGCCCGTAACAAAGGTCAACATCACTGGTGTACTGTCACGTTTCGCCAACGACGTACAGATTATGCCACGCTCACTGAAGGATATCCAGCCGTACGATGGATTGGACTATGAATCTACTTGGACTCCTACCGAACCGGAAGGTGATGGTAGCGCAGCTAAGCCTTTCAACATTGCAGCAGCTATTGCAAAGTGTCAGGAGGTTGGAACCACTACTTCTTCTCAGAAGTATTATATCAAGGGATATGTTGTTGCCGACGCAGAAGCAAGTGCTCAGTATGGTAACATCACATTTGAACTGGCAGACAGCAAGGATGGCGGTGTACGTTTCACTGCTTACCAGATGGCTGGTTCTGATGGTAAGAAATTGCCTAGTGGTTTCAAGGTTAGCAAAGGCGACGAAGTCGTCATCTGTGGTAAAGTGGTGAACTACAACGGTTCTAAGCCCGAAACAGAGGGACAAGGCAAGTCTATCATCGTGTCAGTTAACGGTAAAGACACCAAGGGCACCAGCGTAAATGGTGGTGGCGACAATGGAAGCGGTGACAATGGAAACGGTGACAATAACGGCGGTGGCGACACACCTAGCGGAATTACTCGCAGTGTTGACGGAGAAACACTCACATTGACAAACAATTCCGTAACAGCCTCGACTAACACTGTAACTGTTGACTTCACAGCACTGGGATGGGCCCACCAACAGGAAGAGCCCTCAGGTAGTGCAAATGGTGTTTCAGTGGCCTTCACAAAAGGTGAGAATACAACTACTCCCAAATATTGGAAGAGTGGAAACTATGATGAAGCACGTATGTATGCAAATAACGTATTCACTGTTACTGGCACAAAGCCCATTGCAAAGATTGTTGCAACCTGTACATCAAACAATGGAACGCCATGCGTAGGCAATGAGACGATGACATGTACTGCTAACGGCAATACATGGACGATAGTCAATACGCACTCATCTAATTCAGGTGGTGTCCAACTGCGTATGAAGAACATCGTTATCACCTATGCTCAGTAATCTATTTCTAATACTTATTACGAATAAACAAAAAACGAAAAACAATATGAAAAAGTTCAATTATCTGATTGCGATGGCCATAGCGGCTTTCACATTCACCAGTTGTGAGGATGTGCCCGAACCATTCGGACAGCCCATCAACCCCAACAAAGAAGAAATCGTTATCGAACCAACTGGTTCCGGTACTGAAGCAGATCCCTACAATGTAGCGAAAGTTACTGAAGTCACCAAAGCAATGGCCGATGGTGAAGTCAAGAATGATGTCTACACGAAGGGTTACATCTGTCAGATTGACGAAATAGATATCACAGGTACCTATGGTAATTCTACCTATTGGATTAGCGACGATGCAGAAGGTAAGAGTGGTAAGTACGAGGTTTACCATGGATATGGCTTAGGTGGCCAGAAGTTTAATGAGGCTGGCGCTACAATGATTAAGGCTGGCGACGCCGTTATTATCAAAGGTAACATCAAGAACTACAAAGGCAACACACCTGAATACGATGGAGGTAGCATCATCGTTGAGCTGAACGGCGTGAAAGCTGGCGGTGGCGGTGGCGGCGACACACCAAGTGGAGATGTCAAAGCTGTATCCGTTTCAGACTTCCTGGCTGCTGCTGTAAACACAACAGACTGGTATCAGCTGACTGGTACAATTAAGAACCTCAAGGACGGTGACAAGTATGGTAACTTCGACATCGAGGATGCTTCTGGTTCTGTATACGTCTATGGTTTGCTTGCTGAAAAGGGAGGCGAAAAGGGCAAATTCCAGGAGCTCGTAGCCGCTAAGGGCATTGCCAACGGCAAGAAGATTACCATTATCGGTAACCGCGGAGAATACAACAGCTCTCCTCAAGTAGCAAATGCATACTTCGTCAAGATTGAAGACGGCGAAGGCGGTGGCGGTGGTGACACACCTAGCGGAGATGGCGACGGCACAGAGGCTAAGCCTTATAGCGTAGCAGCTGCTATTGCAGCAGGTTCTGGCACTTCAGTATTTACAAAAGCATACATCGTAGGTTGGATTGAAGGTCAGGTATTAAACGAAGGTGCCCATTTCGACGCTAACGCTTCAGTTGCATCAAACATTCTGATTGCAGACTCTCCGGACGAGACTGATGTTGCAAAGTGTATGCCTGTCCAGTTGCCCTCTGGCGCTGTTCGCACTGCAGTTAACTTGAAGGACAACGCAGGCAACTACAAGAAGGAGATTATCCTCGTAGGTAACATCGAGAAATACTTTGGCGCACCCGGCATTAAAGGAACTTCGTACGCAAAGATTGGCGACACAGAGGCCGGCACAAAGCCTAGCGGTGGCGAAGGCGGCGGTGGTGGTGGCGACACACCTAGCGGAGATGCTCAGGTTGTAACCATTGCACAGTTCAACGCTGCTGCCGTCAGCACTGACGTATGGTATCAGCTGACTGGTACAATTAAGAACCTCAAGGACGGTGACAAGTATGGTAACTTCGACATCGAGGATGCTTCTGGTTCTGTATACGTCTATGGTCTGCTTGCTGAAAAGGGAGGCGAAAAGGGCAAATTCCAGGATCTCGTAACCGCTAAGGGCATTGCCAATGGCAAGAAGATTACCATCATCGGTAACCGCGGTGTATATGGCGATAAGATTGAGGTACTGAACGCATACTTCGTAAGCATCGAGTAATCCCACACCTTATTATATTATATACGGCTGCACCCCACCCCGGCGTGCAGCCGTTTTTATAAAGACATCATGACCATGAAGAAAGATGAGGCTATAGAGGCTGGCATTAGAGTCGAAGAGACGAAGCACAACATGAAGCGCCGTAAACCGTGGCACAACTATCAACGCAAGGGCACCTATATGCTAACTCTTGTGGTTGATGGCCGACAGCCGCTATTGGGGAAGCTGGTTATGCCTACCAATAACCAAAGTGCGTACGTGGAGCTAACAGAACTCGGGAAGATCATCTACAACGAGGAGACACAGAAGATTCCATACTTCTATAAAATGGTAGAGGTATGGAAAGTCTGCATAATGCCTGACCACATCCACATGATTGTCAGAGTAAAGGAGGACATGCCTGACGGCAAGCATCTCGGTGATGTGGTAAGGGGATTCAAGGTAGGATGCACGAGGGCGTGGTGGCGGCTATCTGCAATACCTGCCGGAGAAACGACAGGAATAGTGGAAACTGGAGGAACGGCAGGAGTAGTGGAAACTGGAGAAACGGCAAGAGTCGTGGAAACTCGGGGAACGACAGGAGTAGCGAAAACCACCACTCCCGCAGTTTCTCCTGCGGGCTTAAACCGCCCCTTGCTCTTCGAGAGTGGCTACAATGACCAGATACTACTTGAAGACGGCCAACTCGACAACTGGCTCCACTACTTGGATGACAACCCACGCCGCTTAGCCATCAAGCGGCAACATCCCGACTATTTCACCACCATGCACTATACCGACATTGCAGAGTGGCACTGCCAACTAGTTGGCAATAGCTTCCTGCTTAACATCCCTGACAAGGTGGCTGTCATCGTCCATAGCGCCTATACCGACAAGGAGTATGCGGACTACAAGCAGAAATGGCTGGCTTGCGGTGAGAGAGGCGGCGTGTTAGTAAGTGCAGCCATTGCTACGCGCGAAAAGGAGGTAATGCGCGAAGCTATGAATCGAGGTTTCCGACTCATCCTGGTTCGAGAAAACGGTTTTCCACCATTGTATAAGCCCGCAGGAGAATCTTTCGATGCATGTTCTGAGGGACGCCTTCTGCAGGTAAGCCCATGGGAATACCACATGCAGCGTCGTACCATCTCACGCGAACAATGCCTGATACTCAATAGACTTGTAGAAACAATCACTGCCAATGCCATAATTTGTAATAATTTTTAGTTAAACATAGGATTTTGTTCTCGTGTCGCCTCTCGGACTTCATTTTTGCGGCCTGCCTAGGGAAATTTTCCTGCTTGGCCAGAGCGCTGATTTTTCCTGCCTGCCGCGCAAAATCTGTCTCTAAATTTGACAATGCAAAGGTACGAAAAAAATCATGCGTATACAAATAATCCGTTTGTAACTCTCTGTTAAAATTTGTAAAAGACTGAAGCCGTTCTTGTGTGTTCGTTTGGGGGCGTCTCAAGCGTCTCAACGTCTTTTTCATTTTTTCCAGAAATGCACAAATCGGTCAAGCAAAACACCAAAGCTACGCGTACCTTATATATAATATATAATATAATTAATATATATTAACTATTTATCTCTCTGCGTCTGTGTGTTTTTTAAAAAAGACGCTAAGACGCTGAGACGCTTGAGACGCTTAAGACATTGCTTAAGACACATGCTTAAGACGCTTGAGGTGATATGTGCATCTTGCTTATCTAATAAAATTATATCGGAAAGATTTGCAGGAATGAAAAATATTTCGTACCTTTGCACCCGCATTTATGCACAATAGACAAGTAACATATAATAATTAACAAGTAAAATGAAAAAAGGTATTCATCCAGAAAACTATCGCCCCGTCGTGTTTAAGGACATGTCCAACGGCGATATGTTCCTCTCGCGCTCTACCGCTAAGACTAACGACACCGTAGAGTTCGAAGGCGAAACTTACCCTGTGGTAAAGATTGAAATTTCGAGCACTTCTCACCCCTTCTACACCGGTAAGAGCAAGCTCGTTGACACCGCTGGTCGTGTTGATAAGTTCATGAGCCGCTACGGTAAGGCTGCGAAGAAATAAAGATATTTCACGCCGAACAAGACTTTAAAGGTGCGTACAGGGTAGTTGCATATGCCTTGTGGGCACCTTTACCTTTCAAAAAATGACACCTACAACAACTAACTAACACAACTAAAGAATCCAAAACTATGAAAAAACTTCATTTATTCCTATCAGCATTAGCACTCATGGCCTTCGTAGCTTGCGGAGACGATGAGAATGAGTACAACATTGGCGGTAAAACAGGCGGAAAAACTGACGTCCAAACCGACGAACGCCAGAGTTCTGGTCCGGAAATTGCCAAGTATAACCTTGAATTCCCAGCACTAAAGGGAGAGAAAAGCGTTGTCGTTGTTCATAACGCCAAGCTCAACAACAATAAAACTGTTGTGAATTTCAGTGTCGAATGGGATACCCAAATGCACGCTCAGCGATGGACGTGCTATCAAATGTACAGTGATGTCAATGTTCAGAATGTCCAAAGATACGACAAGGCGCACAATGTCGACAATACATTATCATATTCTACAGGTCAATATCCCAACGACCCAGAGTTGCCTGCAGAATATCAGTTCACCTCAGACTCATACAAGGGTTCAGGATATGATCATGGACACATCTGCCCATCACAAGACCGCGTATGCTCAGAAGAAGCAAATCGCCAAACATTCTGCATGACCAACATGCAGCCACAAAACCACAATTTCAACGCTGGCATATGGGCCGATATGGAAAGTCAATTACGTACCTGGGCAGGCAATTTCGATACACTCTTTGTCTGCAAGGGCGGCACTATCGACAAGTCAGAATGGATTATCAAGTATCTTGGCAGCGGAACCAACAAGATTCCTGTTCCCAAATACTTCTTTATGGCCGTATTAGGCAAGAAAGGGACCTCTTTCAAGGCTACAGGTTTCTGGATTGCCCAGGACAGCTATTCGTCAACAAGTCTAAAGAGCTATGCTGTCACTATTCAAAGTCTCCAACAGAAGACTGGCATTGACTTCTTCTGCAATCTGCCTGACGATATAGAGAACCAAGTTGAGAACATTTCTCAGTCGAAGATGGAAAGCGAATGGGTCTGGTATGACTAAAAAATCATAAAACCTTTGGTTATCCCACAAAAAAGTCGTATCTTTGCTGCAAAGCAATGATGCGACTTTAATTATATACTAAATATTACAACAAAAACAACACAAATGAAAACCATTTACGACTACACTGTCAAGGACAGAAAAGGAAAAGATGTTTCACTGAAAGAGTATGCTAACGAAGTACTGCTGATTGTCAACACCGCCACGAAGTGCGGCTTCACTCCCCAGTACGACGAACTGGAAGCCCTGTACAAGAAGTACCACGCTGAGGGTTTCGAGATTCTCGACTTCCCCTGCAACCAGTTCGGCCAGCAGGCTCCTGGTACTGACGAGAGCATCCATGAGTTCTGCAAGCTCAACTTCGGCACCGAATTTCCCCGTTTCAAGAAGGTCAAGGTCAATGGCGACGATGCTGAGCCCCTTTTCCAGTTCCTGAAGGAGCAGAAGGGCTTTGCTGGTTGGGATATGGAGCACCCCATTGCCCACATCCTCGACGACATGCTCACCAAGGCTGATCCCAACTACAAGGAGAAGGCAGATATCAAGTGGAACTTCACCAAGTTCCTCATCAACAAGAAAGGTCAGGTCGTAGCCCGTTTTGAGCCCACCGAGAAAATCGAGAATATTGCCAAGCAAATCGAAGAACTGCTAAAATAAATGGAACACGTAAAATGTTTGATAATTGGTAGCGGACCAGCAGGCTATACCGCAGCCATCTATGCTTCCAGAGCCAATCTGCAGCCCGTAGAGTATAGCGGTATGCAACCTGGCGGTCAGTTGACACAGACAACGGAGGTAGAGAACTTCCCCGGTTATCCGCAGGGTGTAGACGGCAACCAGATGATGATGGATATCCGTGAGCAGGCCGAGCGCTTCGGTGCCGACATCCGCGATGGCTCTATCGTGCGCGTCGACTTCTCCAGCCGACCTTATAAAGCATGGGACGAGAATAATAACGAAATAGAGGCCGAGACTGTTATCATTGCCACTGGTGCCTCAGCCAAATATCTTGGACTGGACGACGAACGCAAATACAACGGACAGGGCGTTAGCGCCTGTGCTACCTGCGACGGTTTCTTCTACCGCAAAAAGACTGTTGCTGTGGTCGGCGGTGGCGATACAGCTTGCGAGGATGCGCTCTATCTGAGCGGACTGGCTAAGAAGGTATATCTCATTGTCCGCAAGCCCTTCCTGCGTGCCTCAAAGGTCATGCAGGACCGTGTGATGGCTGCTGAGAACATCGAGATACTATTTGAGCACAACACACTCGGTCTCTTTGGTGAGAACGGTGTAGAAGGCGCCCATCTGGTTAAGCGTAAGGGTGAGGCTGACGAGCAACTGGTAGACATCCAGATTGATGGTTTCTTCCTGGCCATCGGTCATAAGCCAAACACGGATATCTTCAAGGAATGGCTGGACACTGACGAGGTGGGCTACCTGAAGAAGATTGACGGTACACCACGCACCAAGCTCCCCGGCGTCTTTGTAGCCGGCGACTGTGCCGATCCTGTCTATCGTCAGGCCATTAGCGCTGCAGGCACAGGCTGCCAAGCAGCTATCGAAGCTGAAAGGTTCCTACTGGAGCACACATAAAACAAACGTCCCTTCAGACCCCACCTCACCTTTCCCAACTTAGGGGAGGAATAAGAATTAGAAAAGCCTCGCTTCACAGCGAGGCTTTTCCTTGTAAAAACTAAATTAATCAACCATAAACCTTAACCATTAAAAATCTCTTGTTATGACTTTAGAGTATGAAACACTCTATTTGCGATAAAACATTCGCTAATCTCTTATCGACATTGCAAAGGTAATACATTTATATTATTTACAGGTTTAGATAACATTAAATATGGTTTAAATATCGTTATTTACACGTTTTTTCTACCTCAAATAACGTTTTTCAAACCAAAATACACCCATTTAACATCTTTTTAACGTCCTTATCGATGCATTTAGCACTAAAAAATGTATCTTTGTTTCGTCAAAAGCAGAAAAGAAGTAACATGAGCGATATAATTTTCGTCATCATCATCGTCCTATTAGCCTCCTACATTATCAGTTTGAAGCTACGCCACACATCACGAGACCAAGTTTTTTCGTTGCCGGGAAACATAGGTCTGCATGTCAGCAACAATGACGTCATGCACTTTCTTCTTATAAGCAGTGAGAATGTAAAGACTTTCCTAGAGCACAGAGGTATAGACTTCATGATTAAATGCGAGCCAGAGAGTATGATGGGCTGGATTGACACAGAGCTATTAGACAAAATACTGCTTTTGCTACTGTCTGATATGGCTAAGCGTCTAAATCACGGTGGAAAGGTAACCGTTGCCGCTTACACCAATCAGGAATACGACAGCATCAACATCCGTATCAGCGACAACGGTTCGAGAATCAGCGAGACCGGAATGCTCATCATCCACTATCTGGTGAACTGCCACCGAGGGTCTCTCAGAAGTGAGTACTACGAACGCCAGGGAAACACCATCATTATAGAACTGCCTATCAAGAAAGATGCCTACGATGCCGAACAGTTGGAGAGCGGAACCTCTTCAGAGTTCCATATTCCTAACGATATAGAATTGCACGTACCTACCATCGACATTCCTTCCAACTACGAAGAAGGAAACACCAGCCTGTGGGAAATCATGCAAGCCCCCCACTCTGCCGACCAGGAGTTTCTCCGTCGCGCTACCCAATGTGTCAACGACCACCTTAGCGACACGGACTACGACCGTCAGGCCTTTGCCACCGATATGGGCAGCAGCGTCAGTACGCTCTATAATAAGATCCGTGCGCTGACAGGCAAGAATATCACCAACTTCACCCGTGACATCCGTATTAAGGCAGCCTGCAAGTTAGCCAAGGAAGACCCAGATCTGCGCGTCAGCGACATCGCCTATCAGGTAGGATTCAAAGACCCCAAATACTTTGCCACCTCTTTCAAGCGCGTTATGGGCGTACAACCCAAGGAGTACTTTGCAAAGATCCGAGGCGAGGGTTAACGTTTAAAAAGGTAAAGGGCGGAGAAGGCAAGGAGCCCATTAAGCATCAGCAACTCGTAACCGAAACGATAGCCTGTCAGTTGGGCCACCACCATATCCAGCAAATAACAAGCGATGGGCGATGCTACACAGATATAAGGTACCAGACGGTCGTTCGTCTGACGTTTCGTCAACAGTCCGAAAGCGAACAAGCCTAACAATGGGCCGTACGTATAGGAACAGAGGATATAGATAGCATCGATGACGCTGGTAGAGTTGAGCACCCTGAATAACAGGATAAAGATGACAAAAACCACAGCCATTCCGATATGCACACGACGTCGTAAGTGTTCGTCGTCAGCACGTCCACAGATATCCACACAGTAGCTGGTGGTCAGTGCCGTCAGAGCAGAATCGGCACTGGAGAAGGCTGCAGCCACCATACCAAGAATGAAGAGGTGAGTGGTTAGTGGTGAGAGGTCAGAGATTAGATTAACAAAAACAGGCAGTAACTCGTCGCCCTTGGCAGGCAACACCAAACCTCGTTGTTGATACCAGAATGTGAGCAGGATACCTAATGACAAAAACAGCAGATTAGCAGGCACAAAGGCAACGCCATAGGTACACATATCCTTCTGTGCATCGCGCAGCGAGCGGCAAGTCAGGTTTTTCTGCATCATATCTTGATCAAGACCCGTCATAACAATCGCAATGAACGTACCACTCAGGAACTGTTTCCAGAAATTCTGCTTCGAGAACCAGTCATCCATAACGAATACACGCGACAGTTCACTATTACTGATAGCCTTCACTGCATCACCCATTGACATACCCAGTTCACCCATCACCTTATATATAATAAGGAGTAAGGCACCAAACAGACATGCTGTCTGTAAGGCATCCGTCCACACAATAGTCTTGATGCCGCCTTGTCGGGTGTAGAGCCAGATAAGTGCTGTCATCGCTATCACAACCAGGAAGAAATTGATTTTCAGTCCACTACACTCCATCAGTATCCAGCACACCACATAGAAACGCACAGCAGCCCCCGTCATCTTTGACAACAGGAAGAACGAAGCTCCCGTCTTGTAAGCCCTTGGTCCAATTCGCAGTCCCAAATAACTGTAGATTGTCGTCAAGTTCAGTCGGTAGTAGAGGGGCAACAACACGAACGCAATCACCACATAGCCCACGATAAAGCCCAAGCATGTCTGCAAGTACGTCATACCGATGCTGTTCACCATACCAGGTACCGACACAAAAGTAATGCCCGATATGGAGGCTCCCACCATTCCAAAGGCCACCATATACCACGGTGACTGACGATTGGCACGATAGAATGTCTCGTTGGTTGCCCGTCTGCCCGTCCATCGGCTTATGGCAAACAACAGGGCAAAATATAGCAATACTATCAGTATAGTTGTCATAATTGCATGCAAAGGTACAAAATAATGCATAATTCATAATGCATAATTCATAATTATTTTGTAATTTTGCAGGCGGTAATCACTAACCAACAACAATAGACAATGACAAAACAGAAGAAATTTATCCTTCAAGAGAGTGAGATTCCAACACAGTGGTACAACATTCAGGCCGACATGCCCAACAAGCCCATGCCGCCCATCCATCCTGCTACCAAACAGCCCTTGGGTGTAGATGACCTTGCACACATCTTTCCACGCGAGTGCTGTGTACAGGAGCTGGACACCGAGCATCGCTGGATAGACATTCCTGAAGATGTACTCGAGAAGTACAAGTATTATCGTTCTACCCCGCTGGTGCGTGCCTACGCACTGGAGGAGGCGCTGGGTACACCTGCCCACATCTATTTCAAGAACGAGTCAACCAACCCGCTGGGTTCGCACAAAATCAACTCTGCTCTGCCCCAGTGCTATTATGCCAAGCAGGAAGGCACCACCAACGTCACTACTGAAACAGGTGCCGGCCAGTGGGGAGCAGCCTTGAGCTATGCCGCCAAAATCTACGGACTGGACTGCGCTGTCTATCAGGTAAAGATTACCATGCAACAGAAGCCCTATCGCTCTAGCATCATGCGTACCTTCGGAGCCGTTGTCACAGGTTCTCCCTCAATGTCAACCCGTGCAGGTAAGGACATCCTGACCAAGGACCCGACACATTCAGGTTCTTTAGGCACTGCTATTTCCGAGGCTGTAGAGCTGGCAACCACCACTCCTAACTGTAAATACACGCTCGGTTCCGTGCTGAACCACGTAGGTCTGCATCAGACCATCATCGGTCTGGAGGCTGAGAAGCAGATGCAGATGGCTGGCGAATATCCCGACATCGTGATTGGCTGCTTCGGTGGCGGTTCCAACTTCGGTGGTATCTCGTTCCCCTTCATGCGCCACAACCTTAGTGGTGAGCGCCACACAGAATTCATTGCCGCTGAGCCCGACAGCTGTCCTAAGCTGACACGCGGTCAGTTCCGCTATGATTTTGGTGACGAGGCAGGCTATACCCCACTGTTGCCCATGTTTACGCTGGGCCACAACTTCAAACCCTCTAACATCCACGCTGGTGGTCTGCGCTATCACGGTGCCGGCATGATTATCTCGCAGTTGATCAAGGACGGTCTGATGCACGGCGTTGACATTCCTCAGCTCGAGACCTTCGAAGCTGGTATGCTCTTTGCCCAGACTGAGGGTATCATCCCCGCTCCTGAGAGCTGTCACGCCATCGCTGCCACTATCCGCGAGGCCAAGAAGTGCAAGGAGTCTGGTGAAGAGAAGGTTATCCTCTTCAACCTCTCTGGTCACGGACTGATTGATATGCCGTCGTACGAGTCGTTCATTAAGGGTGACCTGCAGAACTACACCGTCACCGACGAGATGATTGCCGCCAACCTCGCTGAACTCGACAAACAATAATATCTAGAAACGAATTTGGATAATTAAAACGAATTATATCCACGAATTTAGATAATAATAAAAGCTGCGCCTCTACTCTGAATGAGCTTGGCGCAGCCTTTTTTTTATTACCTTATTATTAATCTTTCTAATTAGAAACGGCCTGGGCCACCGAAGCCACCGCCACCAGGACGGCCACCACCGAAGCCACCGCCGAAGCCGCCACCACGACCACCACGACCACCACGACCGCCGCCACCAGGACCTCCGAAGCCAGGACCACCCTGACCACGACGGTTGTTACCCATACCTCCAAAGAGGTTCAGACGATAGATGACGTGCAGCATAGCATAGCTGGTAATTGCGTTGTACTCTGTATCGGTACGTGCCATAGCAGAGATAGAACGGCTGAAGGTTGACTGCTCCTTCAGGATGTCGTAGAACTGCAGCGACAGGGTCAGTGCATTGCCGCGCAGGAACGACTGTGCGATCTGTGCATTCCAGATAAGCTCGTTGGTATTCATCGAAGCATCGTTGTATCCACGACGGCTATTCATATTCAGGTTCGTCGACAATTGCGTACCCCAAGGAGCAGTTACCATTACGCTACCACCATATGAGAAGGTCCATGTGTCGAGGTTATTGTTTTCCTGCAGTTCGCTGCGGGCATGCATATAGTCCACAGAGCCATTCAGCTCCAACTCGAACCAATTGTTACGATAACTGGCTGCAAGACGTTCGCCATAAGTCGTAGAGCGTGTCACTGACTCCTGAGAATCTTGGTTCAGCAGGCTAACGAAACCTACATTGTGAGCATAGCGCAATGTGGTGAACGTGTTGACGTTGAAATAGCCTGCAGAGTCGATAGATGTATTGAACATCACCATAGCAAAGGCATTCCAGTTACCGTTGATATTCTCGGGTCTCGTAATCGTACCACCCGTCGTCTCATTATACGTTGTCTTGTTCGAGATGCTGTTACTCGTTGTCGAGAAGTTTGCATTCACCATCAAGCTACGCTGATGACTCTGCCAGTAGTTGTTATACTGGAAGCGCATGTTCTGCGTAAATGAAGGCTTCAAACCAGGATTACCCTGACGTTTGTTCAGTGGGTTGGAGTCATCCTCAATGTCCAACAGGTCGGTCATCGACGGCTGACTGGTATTAGCACGATAGTTGATGCGCATCTGGCTAACATTCGAAATCTTCCAACGGAAGTCAGCTGTTGGTGCCCAGTTCGTTACGGTACGCTCAATGTCGGAGTATTCTTTTCCTTGGTAGCGATAATCGAGACGTGACTTCTGTGGCACCATCTGTACACCGACGTTGAGGTTGTATGCATCACGCACCACGCGCAACATAACCTCAGCTGTATGTATGTAGTTTTTGTATTCAGAGAATTGGCTCAGCTTGTCGGACTTGTAATCTTCGTACGTGCCGACATTGATCAGCGACAGGTAGTCATCCCAGCCACGGAAAGAAGGAACCACACTCATGAAGTCCCAACCCTGATTACTCAGATCATAGGTTCCGCGATCGCTCTTACTATATTTATACTGATACTGGTAAGAGAACTGCAGATAAGTACGACGCATGATAGGCTCGCTATAGGTCAGACGGATGCTGTAATCCCAGTTCTTGGTAGGCGTTACGGCATAGCGGTTGTTCTCCACGTCAGGAGTCAGAGTGCCATTGACGGCTGTATAATATTTTACCTGGTCATTAGAGAACGACTTGCTCATACCCTCGCTGTAGTTAGCGCCCAGACGCAGGGTAATGTTACGTCCATAATTGTTGAGTTTGCGGTTATATTGTCCCCAGCCACCCACGCTCTTGTTATCGCTGTAGGTCAGACTATTGCTAAGATTGCTGTTCTTTACAATGCTGTTATTATCCTCGTCTTTCTCATTGACGAGCTGATCCAGCTGGCTCAGCGGGTCTGTAATACCCGTAATACTATAGGGGTCCTTGCTGAAAGTAGCACTCGCACCGTCAGTCAGTCCGTCATTCGAATTATAGTTAAACTGCGGGCGGAACATGATGTTGGTCATGGAGTCAGGAGTCCACTCGATACGGAACTGACCATTCCAACTGTTCGAACGAGACAGATTGTTGTTGAGTCGGTTGCTGAATGAGCTGACTGAAGAGCTCATGAAACTCTCGGAAGCCGTCTTGCTAACAGCGTCAGTGTTGCTATGGTTCCAGCGGATGCTACCATCCACTGTAATCAGGTCAGTCTTCTCGTAGTTCAGGTTCAGACCAGTCATCTTCGTAGCTGTCAAGCCCTGACGGCCACCACCGAAACGGCCACCGCCACCACCGAAGCCCATGTCATTCACGTTGTTGGCACTGGTCATAAGGAATGCTTTGAAGTCATCCTTCATCAAACCGCCAAATATACGGCCTGCATAGCGGTCCTTCGTACCTGCTGCCAGGTCGGCATTGACCATAATACCCTTGTTCATACCCGTCTTGATGCCGAAGTCGAGCACAGTCTCTTCCTCGCCGTCGTCGATACCACTAACACGGGCCAGGTCACTCTTCTGGTCGTACGCACGCACGCGTTCAATAATATTTGTTGGCAGGTTCTTCAAGGCAGTCTTAGTATCACCGGTCATAAACTCCTTACCATCAACCTTAATCTTCTTCACCTCCTTACCATTGATGGTTATTTTACCATCATCATCAACCTGTGCACCAGGCAGACGCTTCACCAGTTCCTCCACAACGGACCCCTCCGGTGTACGGTAGGCAGAAGCATTATATATAAAGGTGTCGGCCTTCACAATTACCTTCGAAGCATTACCCGTCACCACGGTATTCTTCAGCATGATAGCGTCGGGCTTCAACTCCAGCGTACCCATAGTGACATCCTTGTCGTCGGTCACGTTGATGCGCTTAGTATAAGGTTTAAAACCTACACAAGTCACTTGCAGGATATAAGTGCCTGCCTTAGGTGCAGTGACACGGAACTTTCCTTCCAATGACGTCAATCCACCCGTCACCAGTGTTGAGTCAGTACGAAGTAGTTTTACGGTGGTCTGTGCTACAGGCTCCTGACTATCGCTCTCGATAACCACGCCGCTCACATGGCGCTGAGCCATCACAACCACACTACTCAGTAAGAATAGGATAATAAATAGATGCTTTCTCATTGTTATTAATGATTGATGTTTTGCTTTCTATGACGTACGAAAAGTAGAAAAGTTTAATAATAATAGAAAAAAATGACGTAAAATATACAATAATACCTCATTTTTTATACGACTTTGCCATATTTGTATTAATTTTGCACCCTGTTAGCAACTATGGACCAGCAAAAGGTAGTCATATCGCAACATTTGGAACAGTCGCTCAGCCAAGCATTGGCCGAGTGTACTTTCGACTGTCTCTTCGTCCTTGTAGACGAAACGACAGAGAAATGCTGTCTGCCAACGCTAACATCTTCCATCAGACATCTTCCATCAGACATTGGTACTATTACCATCCCTGCCACCGACCAGCACAAGACGCTCGACTCGCTAAGTCATGTGTGGAGCGAGCTGCAACGCATGGGAGCCACACGTCACTCACTGATGATCAATCTGGGTGGAGGTATGGTGACCGATTTGGGAGGCTTTGCAGCATCTACCTTCAAGCGCGGCATACATTATATTAATATACCTACCACCCTGCTGTCCATGGTCGATGCCTCCGTGGGTGGCAAGACCGGCATCAACTTCGGAGGACTGAAGAACGAGATAGGTGTCTTCAACAATGCCGACTGCGTCATCCTGGACACCACGTTCCTGCAGACCCTCGACCAGGAGAACATCCTTTCCGGCTATGCCGAGATGTTGAAACATGCCCTCATCAGCGATGAGAAGATGTGGACGGAGCACATTCTGTACTCGCCTCTCACCTCTCACCTCTCACCTCTCACCCCTATGATTGCCCAGAGCGTTGCCGTCAAGCAGCGCATAGTCACTGAGGACCCCACAGAGCGAGGACTGCGCAAAGCCCTGAACCTAGGACATACCGCTGGCCATGCTTTCGAATCACTGGCGCTGGAACGTACACCCATCCTCCACGGTTATGCTGTTGCCTACGGACTGGTGGTCGAACTCTACCTGTCGTGCGTGAAGACCGGTTTCCCCACCGACAAGATGCGCCAGACGGTGCAATTTATCAAAGAACACTACGGCAAGATGACCGTCACCTGTGATGACTACCCCCACTTGCTGGAGCTCATGCATCACGACAAGAAGAACGAGGGTACTGCTATTAACTTCACCCTGCTGGCCGACATTGGCGATCTGCGCATCAACCAGACAGCCACAGAGGAGGAAATCAAAGAAGCCCTCGACTTCTATAGAGAAATATAATATTTGGCAAATAGGAACACTACTACCTATTAAATTTGCTAATTAACCAAATGCGTAGGGTCTATCCGTGAGGACAGACCCTACTTTCTTTATGGTTCAGTTTAGAACTTCAACTTAGAACTGTGGACGAGGACCACCCTGACCACCGAAGCCACCTCGACGGCCACCACGACCAGGACCGCGACCGAATCCGCGACGCTGTGAGCGAGACTCCTGATACTGCTTATACTGATCTTCCGTCAATATCTCCTTCAGTTTCTTCTCATACTCCTGGCGCTGCTCCATGCGCTTCTGCATCTCCTGACGCTGTTCTTCTGTCATCTGAGGACGCTCTGGACGCTTCTGCTCGTTCTGTGCTGTTGCACCTGACTCACCATCACGACGCTGAGGACGAGGACCACGCATTCCTGGGCCGGCAAGCACTTTTTCGTACTCCTTGTTCAACTCTAACACCTTTGTCTTCTGCTCGTCTGTTAACTTCAGGTTCTCGCTCATGCGCTCGGTCATCTGCTCGGGTGTCATCTGACGTGGACCACGGAACTGCTGCTTGTTGTCACTCTCTTGAGCCTGTACTGCTGTCAATGACAGGAGGGCTACCATAGTTAAAAGAATCTTCTTCATAATTTTTTAGTTTTAATGAGTTATACTTAGTTTTATTGTTTTCGTCTTCGTTTTCGTTCAACGTTTTCTGCTATTAAGACGCATCAAAGCCTCCAATCGTTTAATCTTTTACCTATTTCTTTCAGCGAACACCCCAAAACGTTCAACGAACTCCTCCAATCTTACCTCAAACCTCTCATCGCTAGCTTCTCACCTCTAAAATACCAAATCTTAGGTATTGCACATTTCATAGAAACCCCGTACCTTTGCACCCAGAAGATTTAGCCATAAAACCACATAAATCAGCTTAAGATAAAGTATTTGTTTAGTTAGAATGAGGGACCTGCCGCGAGGCATGTCCCTTTGTATTAGTATTTTTAGTCCATATATTTGGCCAATAGCCGAAAAAGAAGTATCTTTGCAGCATAGTGCAATTAAGAACCATATGAAGAAGAGCATATTACTATGTTGTCTGATGGTATGTCAGATGCTTCAGGCACAAGAGACAGCGATGCGTCAGTATGTTGACAACCTGCTATCGAAGATGACACTGGAAGAGAAGTTGGGACAGCTCAACCTGCAACCTGCCAGCGATGAGATTGTCACAGGAGGAATGGTAAACACCCAGGTGGGACAGCGCATTGCCAGTGGACAGCTGGGCGGCATTTTCAACCTGAAGGGTGTCGACAAGATTCGTGCCCTGCAAGATATTGCCGTCAAGCAATCGCGACTGGGCATACCGCTTATCGTAGGTATGGACGTCATTCACGGCTACGAAACCATCTTCCCCATTCCCCTGGCACTGTCGTGCTCGTGGGATATGCAGGCCATCGAGGAGATGGCACGCATATCAGCATTGGAAGCAACTGCCGATGGCATCAACTGGTTCTACTCACCCATGGTCGACATCTGTGTCGATGCCCGTTGGGGACGCATTGCCGAAGGTGGTGGTGAAGACCCTTACCTAGGTAGTGAGATTGCCCGCGCCTACGTTCGTGGCTATCAGGGATCTGCAACTAATAGCCAAAAGCTATCAACTAATAGCGGTATGGCCTGCGTCAAGCACTATGCCTTGTATGGTGCCTCAGAGGCAGGTCGCGACTACAACACCGTCGATATGAGTCGCCTGCGCATGTACAACCAGTATCTACCGCCCTATAAGGCTGCTGCCGAAGAGGGTGCGGGTTCGTTTATGTCGTCGTTCAACATTGTAGACGGACAGCATGCTACGGCCAACCACTGGCTACTGACGGAGGTATTGCGTGACCAGTGGAAATTCAACGGTTTCGTGGTTACCGACTACGGTTCCATCAACGAGATGGGAATCTGGGGCTTTGGCAATCTGAAGAGCAACTCCGCCAAGGCGTTGAAGGCCGGAACCGATATGGATATGTGCTCCAACGGCTTTGTGAGTACAATGGCTCAGTCGTTGCAGGATGGCACCGTCACCATGTCCGACATCGACCAGGCCTGTCGCCGTGTCCTAGAGGCCAAGTGGAAACTGGGACTCTTCGACAACCCCTACCGCTACCTCGACAGCAAGCGTCGCGCCAAGGATATTTATACCGCTAGCAACCGTGCTGCTTCGCGCCAGTTGGCTACCAAGACCTTCGTACTACTGAAGAACGCAGTGCCCAGCGGTTCACCCACTGGTAAGGCGCTTCTTCCTCTCAGCCCCACCGCAACTATCGCCCTCATTGGCCCGCTGGCCAACGACCGCGCCAACATTGCCGGCACTTGGTGTGTAGCCTATACCCCAGAACGCTATGCCACCATCAAGGAGGCTTTGGAACACCGTTTGTCCAAGGGGAAGCTACTATACAGTCAGGGCTGTAACCTAACACACGATGCCAACCTGCAACAGGCTGCTGAGTTTGGCAAGAGCATTCCCCGTGTGAATGCTGCCAAGGCGAAGGCTGAAGCATTAGCTATTGCCAAGAAGGCCGACGTCATTGTCTGTGCCATGGGCGAGTGCGCCGACTTCAGTGGCGAGTCGTCAAGTCGTGCCACCCTGGAGATGCCCGATGCCCAGCGCGAACTGTTGGAAGAACTGGTAAAGATTGGCAAGCCCATCGTGCTGCTGAACTTCTCAGGTCGTCCCACCGTACTCACCTGGGAGCAAGAGCATCTGGATGCCATCATGAACGTATGGTTTGCAGGCTCTGAGGCTGGCGACGCCATTGCCGACGTGCTCTTCGGGGATGCAGCACCCAGCGGACACCTCACTGTCACTATGCCGCAGGCGTTGGGGCAGGTACCTCTTTATTATAACCACCTGAACACCGGTCGCCCCGTGGAGAAGGGTTTCAACAAGTATCGCAAATATGCCAGCAACTACCTGGAGGTGCGCAACGACCCACTCTACCCCTTCGGCTACGGACTGACCTATACCACCTTCAGCTATTCTGACCTGTCACTGAGCAGTGCTACCATGCAGGCCGACGGCAGCCTCGAGGCTAGCATCATGGTGAAGAACACCGGTCAGCGCGAAGGCGATGAGGTGGTACAGCTATACATCCACCAACAGTCATCCTCTATCGCCCGTCCTGTCAAGGAATTACGCGGTTTCCAACGTATCCACCTGAAGGCTGGCGAAGAGCGTCGTGTCACATTCTGTATAGACCGTGAGTACCTGCAGTACCTGAATAGTCAGGGCGAACCCGTCCTGGAACCAGGACTCTTCGACATTATGATTGGTGCCAACAGCGACGACACCCATTCACAGGCGCTTGTCGTACAATAGGAAGGAGGCTTACTCCGCTTCTTTGAGTGCTTTCCACGTCCCTGACGACAGAATGGGACGGTAAGGGCCGTTATCTTTGAAGTGCATCTTGCGGATATGCTCAGCACGATCCTTACTATCGGCATGGTCGGTAAGATAGGACAGAATGCCATAACTCTCGAAAGTCTCAAGGGTATTGGCCATCTCCATAGGGTCAAGGTGCATGGCATAGAGGTAACGGGCACCCTGCTCGTCGGCTGCATCCTCTTTGGCTCGCGTGATGCTGTTGTTAATCATGTCGCTGGTAAGGTTGATAAGACCGTCAACACTGGAGTTGCCTGTCAGCAGTATCAGTATGACTTGAAAGATGGCCTGCCGACGGATGCCAGACTCAATATGTCCCAACTCCAAATGAGCTAATTCGTGACCAATAACAGCACAGAGCTGCGACTCGTTGTCCATCTTCTCGATAAGTCCGGTGTTCACAATGATGTGACGGCCTACAGTCGCATAGGCATTGACTTCAGAATTTCTGCTGACGACAACACTCACACTGGCAGCATCGATACCGTTGGCCTTACACATCTCATGAACCAAAGTATCAACAGGTAAACGGACGGCATCGGTCTTCACTTCATGAAGTCCATCATAGGTAATGTTCCACACCAATTCCGACAGTTTATCACCAACAATGGTGGGACTGAGGTGGAACAGCTTCATCCAATCCACCTGTAAGGTCAGAAAGAAGATGCCGAAGAACAGCAGAGCCTCAACAATGAATTCTGTGATTATCTTTTTCATCGCTTACATATCTTATCGGTTATGGTGCTATATAGATACCACCGGTGCACTTCGCCCTTTCGCGTGATGACCGCAGAACGGACAGTCTCTATGAAGTCATAGACGTTGTAAAGGTTGACCGTGATGAAATAAGCAATATACGCAGAGGAGAGATCGGTGAAACAGAATAAAACACGAACCGTCCACCAGAACAGGATATTGTTCATGATGAATAGCGGCACCTGTGAGACAAGCGCCTGAATGGCATTCCAACGAACGAAGAAGGTGCCCTTTCTGGACATCAGATAGAAGATGCCTGTTGCCAGCAGGTTGATGATGGGCATCGGCAAGCCTACCATTACCGCCACCAGCGACATCACGTAACAGTTGGAGGCACGTTCTTTCTCGTCTTCACGAGGAACCACGTCCCCGACATGAGGAGAAGGATTGTTTACATATATTTCCGAAAATTCCATATCCAATTCATCAGTATGACCACAATACCCGTCAGCGCGTATGGCCAACATTGCAGTTTCTTTTCCATCAGCCGGTAAACCTGAAGAAAGGACGACGAACCTCTAAGAAGGTCAATAACAATCCATACAGGTATTACCACCATCAGCACAGCCAACAGCAGCCCCAAAGGATTGTAATACAGTGCCGCCAACCACTCACCGTGAAAGGCAGCATGTACGGAACGGGTTGAGCCACATGAAGGACAGGGTACGCGAAAAAGATAGCGTATCAGACACCCGTTCCAACCAAAAGCCCTACTACTGTCATTACTGACAAACAGCCAGAGGTAGCCGCCTGCGGATAGAAACAGCAGTAGAGGGTATAATCGTCCTCTGCTAAGTCTCATCAGAGAATAGTCAGCAAGCGCTCGAAGTTCTTTTCTCGTGTTGCATTCATAATCAGGAACCAGTCAATAATGGTCCAGATACCTAATCCGCCACACGTTATCAACTTACCGATTCCCAGTCCTGTATCACCGATAAAGAAACGGTCAATACCCAACTGTCCTGTCAGGAGACTGAGGACAAGGGAAATCGTAGGATCCTTGAACTGAATGGCATGAAGAAGACCTTCCTTACTGTCATCGGCTGCGAGCAGGCGCTCACGGATGAAAAGGATTTGTGACTCTGGGAGATACTTGTTGTTCATCATCATGAACATGTCGACTTTTT
>CAMJIA010000009.1 GCA_946405695.1 uncultured Prevotellaceae bacterium
GCTGTAACAAATGATAAAAACACTATAAAAATGCGTTAACTGAAACATTTTTTACAACAAATGAACGTTTTGTTTCAGAAAAAAATGCTATCTTTGCAATGTCAATTGGGAACTATATACCTGTTGGCAGTAGCTCCTTATTTTAGTATAAAAATGCAATAATCTGCAAGACGTTCAAAATCTTGCAGATTTTTTTTTGTATCTGTTTTTTACCATAGTATTTCATAAGCATTTTCATTTATATGAAAATGAATTTTCAAAAGTTCCTATTTTTGTTAAGTTATATGTATAACTCTAAGGCTTCGGTAGTTGAAAAAGCATATCTTTGCATTATAATTTAAACAAAAAGACGTTATGGAACAGATTCACATCAACTTCGCCAAGTTCGACTCACTCATTCAGATTGCAGACTACTTCCACTCTGAGGACGTTTGCAAGCAAGCCATTGCCCAAGAGCGTTGGGGTGATGGCGAAGCAGTATGCCCCTACTGTGGCTCTACACACACCTATATGACAGCAGAAGGTCGTTATATCTGTAACGACTGCAATACCCATTTCTCAGTTACTGTTGGTACTATCTTCGAGAATACCAAGGTATCACTCCGCAAGTGGTTCTTGGCTATGTACCTTGTATCTTCTCACAAGAAGGGCGTATCTTCTTGTCAGTTGGCACGTGACATCAAGGTTACTCAGAAGACAGCTTGGTTTATGCTGCATAAGATTCGTGGGCTGTATGGTCAGTCAGATGCTACTGTGCTTGATGGTGAGGTGGAAATGGACGAAATGTACCTTGGTGGAAGGGAAACCAACAAGCACGAAAGCAAGCGTACTGAGGGTACACAAGGTCGTTCAACGAAGACCAAGACCCCTATCTTCGGTATGATTGAGCGTAAGAAGGGTACAGTTGTGGCTATGAAAGTGGAAGATACCAAGGGTGCAACACTTCTTCCTATCGTAGAGCAGTTTGTTGAAAGTGGTGCTACCACCTATACTGATGAACTGTCAGCCTATAATGGACTCTCTAAGAAGGGCTACAACCACTTGTTTGTTAGTCACAAACAGCGTGAATATGTTCGTGCTAATGATATTCACACCAACTCTATTGAGGGCTTTTGGGCGCACTTTAAGCGTGTTGTATTTGGTACATACCATTGTGTATCTAAGGACTACTTACCTCGTTATATTGACGAGCAGACCTACCGTTGGAATACAAGAGAGGAAAAGGCTTCTGTACGCTTCCACGATATGTTCAAGAAGGCTGTGAAGCACTTCGATTATAATGATGTGCTTGAACTGTCATCTGTTGTTGATACTGAGTATCGTACCTTCAAGCACAATGTGTACTTCCATTGGTACGACCACAAGCATAGGGTAGCATAAAGAAAGAGCAACCACTGCTAGTTGCTCTTATATTAGTATGATGACAGTGTAAATGTTACCCACCCCATCCAGCTAACCCACTATAATCGTGTCTATCTTCTCCATTTTTCCAATTACTCAAATCATTCGCTGCTTTTCTATTGCGTTGTGAACGAGAAAGGTGTCTATTATTATAATCTTCGTCTGGTTGTTCTCCTTGTTCCATTTTAAGTTTTCTTATTAGTCTTTCACTAATTTCTTTCATTGCTTGCACATGATTCGATAATGCATAGAAATAAGGGTCTCCGCTTTTAATTCCATCGTCTCTGAATAAAGCACTTAAATCCATTTCCATTTCTAATATAGATTTTCTAAAATGTTGCAAACGTTCATAAGGTTTGTGAGGATAGTAATAATTACTATGTTTCAAGTCTTCCTTATCACCATAATATTGTGCAGTATATAGGTTGTCTAATGCGCTTTTAGTATCGGAATCTGGCGTACCATATGCTTCGTTTATAACTCTACCTATTGATTCTTTCACAATTTGTTTTAAATCACCTTCTGTGAGTTTTATTAGTTTCTTATTCATATTCTTTTATTGTATTTAGTTCTATTATTGTATCAACCGTAATTTTCTTTCCACCAATCTTTAATCGATATACTAGCACCCAAGTAGCAACCCAATTCGTCTCTGTCTCTCTTTCTGATATATTTGCTTGGGCAAAAAGATATAGCATCATCAATAGCCTCAATCAAATCAAGAGGGTCATTAATTACAACATTAGGGTCATAAGTATTCACTAATTCATCATCAACAAAAATGCCTTCATTTGATGCAACTACATCTGAACCAGCTCTTGTGTTACCAATGTAGAAATCAAACTCTTTCAAATCTGCAATTCTCATACCACCACTCTGATTTGGTATCAAATCAATTTCTGACAGAATTCTATTTACAGACTCTTTTACAATCTTATGTAAATCTGATTCTGTTAGTCTTATAAGTTTCTTATTCATATTCTTTGACTCATTCGTATAATATGGGTCATCTTGTGGTTGAAAAGTAATTCTATTCTTTGCTTTTGTCTTGTCTTCTCTACGTTTAATAGCAGCTCTTTCTTTTGCACCTTGAGTCATTTTCTTACCTACTCTTAGGTCGTGTTCGTGTGACACTACTCTTAATAGTTCCCTATCAATTTGTGCTTTTGTATTTCTCCACGTTTGCTGTTCTTCAGGTGTTCTTGCTGTTTTAGCCTTTTGTTTAGCATATTCTCTTTGCTGTTTCAGTTGTGTTATTTGCTGTTGCATATATGCAAGTCTTTCTGCCTTTTGGTCAGGTGTATATCCTTGCCACCTCTTCCAAGTAGGGGTGGTAGCTTCGTTAATATTCTTGCCTTTACGCTTGTGTGATTCGTGTCTCATTGCACCCCAATCAGGTTCCCATCCACCATCCAAGTAAAATTCTTCACCACAGTCAAGACACCTATAATGAGTGTCTATTGCAGATATTGACTCTACATTGTTAGAACCACAATAAGGACATTCTACATCATCAGCATTGAAATCATCAGCAAAATCATAATATCCCTCTTTTAGTATTCTGTGTACAGATTCCTTTACAATCCTATGTAAATCGCCTTCTGTGAGTCTTATCAATTTCTTATTATACATATAATGTTCTTTTTTTATGCCATTATTTTGGTTTGTTTCAATATTTTGTTGTACTTTTGCACCTTGAAAAGATGGATTGGTATCGTGTGAAGTAGTAGCCTTGACAGAGTGAGCATCCCCAATGGTTGTAGGTTCGCTGCTACTATGAGGGACACTTGATATAGTACCTTCCATCTTTTCTCCTTCTATAATTTCACCATTTTCATCTTTTAAAGCCAATGAATATGGAGTAATAATGCCCTTTGATATTCTAAGAGTTAGACTACATAGGCATTTCACACCATCAATTAATATTGGAGCACTTATCATACCTGAAGGTCTTTTATCATTCTTTCTAACTGGTTGACCATCATCACCAAGTCTTCTTCTCCAAGGTGCTGTGACAAGATTCGCATTTATTACATATGGAAGTGATAATAATGCAGCCTTTTTCATTTTTCTATGCCCACAGTGATGGCTTATTAATTCACCAACAATATGTTCGTCAATTTTGTATTTAGACGGTATTTCTACAGTTTGATAATATTGAAATACATACTTTCTGAGTTCTTCACCTTCAAGATTGTTTGTTACGTCAGTAGATACGGAGACAACTGGATTCATTTTAAATACATCGCTTTCACTCCATACGGCCATTTCATATAATAAACCTCTTGTCATTGATAACATTTTATATATAAATATCAGCAAATACGAAAAATGCAGCCATTACTGACTGCATTTGCATAGATATTCATTTATACCGTTTACTGCCAACAGGTATATAGTTCCCTGTCAATTTCATAAAACTACTAACATACAACATGATGATTCGTAAACGATGGACAAAATATGTTTGTCTGGTTCTAATGACCTGGCTGATAGTCGGCTGCACTCAGAAACCTAAATATATAATAGGTGTATCGCAGTGTTCGGAGGACATCTGGCGTGAGAAGCAGAATGCCGAGCTGCGTATGGGAGCCTATTGTCAGGAAAATGTAGAGCTGCGTTTTGCTGCAGCCTACGATAGCGACGAGCGTCAGGTGCAACAGATAGACTCCTTGGTGGATAGCGGTATTGACCTGCTGATTGTTGCTCCCAACCAGGTGCAGACTATCTCGCCTGCCATCGACCGTGCCTACGATAAGGGTATTCCTGTTATTGTCTTTGAGCGAAAGACCAATTCGCAGAAATATACGTCATTCATCAGTGCCGACAACTACGAGATGGGGCGCATCATGGGTGAATACATCGCCAGTCGACTGCATGGCAAAGGGCGTGTCATGGAAATCATGGGACTCAAGGGCTCGTCACCAGCCATCGAGCGCCACAACGGTTTCGCTGATGCCCTGGAGAATTACCCAGACATCACTGTTGTTGCTACCCTGCAAGGCGACTGGACAGAGGAGAGTGCCGTCAAGGCCGTGAAAGCCTATCCTGGCAATCTGGACCATATCGACTTTGTCTTTGGGCAGAACGACCGCATGGCCATGGGTGCCCGTCGTGCCTTGCAAGAAAGCCCTCGCAACGCCACACTCTCAAAGAGAGAACAGCTAACAGCTGACAGCCATCAGCCACTCTACTGCGGCATTGACGGTCTGCCTGGTGAAGATGGCGGCATCCGTCTGGTACGCGACAGCATCCTGGATGCTTCCTATATCTATCCTACCCATGGTGACAAAATCATAGAGTTGGCTATCAATATCCTTGAAGGCAAACCCTACGAGAAGGAAACTCTTCTGCAGTCAGCACTGGTTACTCGCGACAATGCCAAGGTGCTGTTGATGCAGAACGAAGAGATGATGCGCCAGGCTGAGTATCTCGACCAGTTGCATAGCAGGGCAGACACCTATCTGAAAGAGTTAGCTACGCAGCATGTCGTCAACTGGATGTCAATGGGTGTCATTCTGCTGTTGGTGGTAACCATCGTGTTGTTCTATATGTATCATCTCCGTAAGGTGAAGTTGCAGCAAGAGCGTGTTGTCAGCACCCTGTGGAATATGGAGATAGAGCCAGCACCTGTTGCTGACGAAACAAAGGAGCATACAGCAGACAGCTCGGCAGACGAGAAACCGTCCGTCGTTGCCGAAAGTGCCTTCCTGGCACGGTTCCGTGAGGTCGTTGAGGCTCGCATGGAAGATAGCGAGGTCAGTGTCGACGACCTGGCAGCAGAGATGAACCTCAGTCGTGTACAGCTCTATCGTAAGATAAAGACGATAACCGGTTCCTCACCCGTAGAACTGCTGCGCACCACACGCTTGAAGCGCGCCTATCAGATGCTGCTCACCACCGACAAGAGTGTCAGCGAGGTGGCATACGCTGTCGGATTCACTGCCCCCAGCTACTTCTCCAAATGTTTCAAAGAGGAGTACGGCATGGTGCCTGGCGACATCCGGAAATAGCACGGAAATATTTGTAATACTAAGATTATTCGTTCATTCCATTGTAATTTTGTTACATTGCAACAATTTTTGAATGGGATGAACGATATTTTTCATACCAATAACTATATCATTACTACTTTTGCGGCAGAATCTGAAACAAGAGTATTAACTTTAAAACAAAAGCAAATGAAACAAACGAAACGATTGTTTTTAAGTTTCTTGACGCTGCTGCTCGCTACGATGACGTACGCACAGGAGGTGACAGGAACTGTGTCTGACTCTTTTGGGCCAGTGATTGGAGCTACAGTCATGGAGAAAGGAACCACCAATGGCACGGTGACTGACTTCGACGGAAACTTTACACTCAAAGTGAAAGCCGGCACTACGCTGGTGTTTAGCTATGTGGGTCTTCTGACCCAGGAACTGCCTGCCAAAAACGGTATGCAGGTCATGCTGAAAGAAGACAGCAAACAACTGCAGGAAGTAGTAGTGACAGGTTACACTACCCAGCGCAAGGCCGACCTGACGGGTGCTATCTCTACCGTCAGCGTTGACGAGATGGCTAAGCAGAACGAGAACAACCCGATGAAGGCCCTGCAGGGTCGTGTGCCGGGCATGAACATCTCTGCCGACGGTAATCCTTCGGGTGCTGCTACCGTGCGCATCCGTGGTAATGGTTCACTGGAGCATAACGATCCTCTTTATATTATTGATGGTGTGCCCACCACAGCCGGTATGCACGAGTTGAACGGTAACGATATCGAGAGCATCCAGATTCTGAAGGATGCAGCCTCGGCATCTATCTATGGTTCGCGTGCAGCCAATGGTGTGATTATTATCACCACCAAGAAGGGTAAGGAGGGTAAGATTAAGGTCAACTTCGACGGTTCTGTCGCTGCCTCGTTCTATACCAACAAGATAGAGACCATGAATGCCTCGGAGTGGGGACGTGCCTTCTGGCAGGCTAACGTGAACGACGGCATCAACCCCTCGAACAACAACCTGGGTTACAACTACGACTGGAGCTACGATCAGAATGGCAACCCCGTGCTGAACAAGATGACCATGAACATGTACCTCGACGAGAATGGTACCGTACGTGCAGGTGACACGGACTGGTTTAAAGAGGTCACGCGTACGGGTGTCGTTCAGCAGTATAACCTCTCTGTCAGCAATGGCTCAGAGAAGGGCCACTCTTTCTTCTCATTAGGTTACTACGACAACCAGGGTACCATCAAGGACTCTTGGTTCAATCGCCTGTCTGCCCGTGCTAATGCAGACTATAAGCTCTTTGATGGCAAGCTGACCATCGGTGAGAACTTCACGCTGAACCGCAACAAGGGTGTCGATGCTCCTGGCGGTATCCTGCAGAATGCACTGCAATTCAACCCCAACTTCCCCATCTATGCAGAGAACGGCCAGTATGCTCAGGCTCTGGGTGCCTACTCAGAGCGTGAGAATCCGCTGAGCATGATTCGCAATGCTAAGGACAACGAGTATACCCTGTGGCGCATGTTCGGTGACGTTCACCTGAGCGTAACCCCGTTCAAGAACTTCACCTTGCGCACCACTTTAGGCTTGGACTACACCCAGAAGGAGCAGCGCTTCTTCATGTACCCTATTGCCAATGGTAAGGTAAAGCGCACCGACACAGCCGTAGAGAGCAAGCAGGAGCACTGGATGCGCTGGATGTGGAACGTCATTGCTACCTATAACCTGGAGATTGGCAAGCACCGTGGTGATGCTATGATAGGTATGGAGGTCAACCGCGAACAGACCAAGTGGAGCAGTGCCCAGCGCTATGAGCTGGCTATCTTGAATACAGACTATATGTGGCCGTCAGCCGGTTCTGGCAAGCAGTTGGCTTTAGGTTCTGGCGATGGCTATTCACTGGTGTCCTTCTTTGGTAAGGTCAACTATACCTATGATGACAAGTACCTGGCTTCGTTCACCATCCGTCGTGACGGTTCCAGCCGTTTCGGTAAGAACAACCAGTATGGTACCTTCCCCTCTGTCAGTGCCGGTTGGCGCCTTTCTGAGGAGTCGTTCATGAACTTCACCAAGAGCTGGCTGGACAACCTGAAGGTTCGCTACTCTTGGGGACAGACGGGTAACCAGGAAATCTCCAACATCGCACGCTATACCATCTATAAGTCTGTGGTATCTACAGGCTTGTGGGGCAGTGGTCAGGCAGGTTCTGCCTATGACATCACTGGCCGTAACGGCGGCTACGACCTGAGCAATGGCTACGTTCGTCAGCAGCGCGCCAATGAGGACATCAAGTGGGAGACCACCACGCAGCATAACATCGGTGTCGACTTCGCCTTCCTGCACAACAGCATCTATGGTAGCTTCGACTGGTTCGACAAGAAGACCACCGATATCCTGCTCTTCATGGACGGCATCGCCTCGATGGGCGAGGGTGCCTCACAGTGGATCAATGCCGGTGAGGTGAAGAATACCGGTTGGGAATTCAGCCTGGGCTACCGTCATAAGCTGGCCAATGGCTTCTCATGGGACATCAATGGTAACATCAGCCGTTATAAGAATGAGATTACGAAGTTGCCTGAGACGGTAGCTGCCAAGGGTACGTATGGTGGTAATGGCGTGAAGAGCGTCGTTGGTCGCCCCATGTATTCTGAGGTGGGCTATGTCGCTGACGGCATCTTCAAGAGTCAGGAGGAAATCGACAACCATGCACAGCAGGACGGTGCCGGACTTGGTCGCATCCGCTATAAGGACCTGAACGGTGATGGCAAGATTACCGAGGCCGACCAGGACTGGATCTACGACCCGACACCCGACTTCACATGGGGTCTGAACATCTACCTGCAGTACAAGGACTTCGACTTCACCATGTTCTGGCAGGGTGTGCAGGGTGTTGATGTCAACTGTATTGGTTATAAGTCGCAGACCGACTTCTGGGCCAACTCTAATGTCAACGTGCCTTACCTGAACAAGGGTACACGCGTGTTGGACGCCTGGAGTCCTGCCAATCCTAACAGCGACATCCCCGCACTGACCACATCAGACACCAACCGCGAGGGTCGTCTGTCAACCTACTACATCGAGAATGGCTCTTATGCCAAGCTGCGTACCGTACAGCTGGGCTATAACATGCCTAAGAGCATTACTGAGAAGCTGAAGATGGACCGCATCCGTCTGTACGTCTCTGCCCAGAACCTGCTGACCATCAAGAGCGGCAAGTTCACTGGCAACGATCCTGAGCGTCCTGGATTTGACTATCCTATTCCTCTCAACCTCACCTTCGGCGTGAATGTAGGATTCTAATGGCGGGCTGAAGCCCTAATTGATAATTGAAAAATGATAATTGATAATTATGAAAACGATATATATTAAATACATCTGTGCCATGTGCGCCATCTGCGGTCTGACGGCTTGTTCTGATTTCCTAGAGGAGCAGGTGCCACAGGCTACGCTGACTCAGGACGAGGTGAAGAAACCTGAGTATATCGATAATGTGCTGATTTCTGCCTATGCCGGATTGCTCAGCATTGAGGACATGAACTCCTCGTTCTCTCTATGGAACTACGACACTCGTTCCGACGATGCTTATGTAGGCGGTGCCGACTTCTCCGATGGTGAACCTTTCCATATCCTGGAGCTGCACACCACCGTGATGACCAAAGATTGGCCATACAATGACATCTGGCAGCGCTTCTATAGATTCCTGTCACGTGTAAGCTTGTCACTCGACATGCTGGACGAGGCTGACCAAAGCAATGCTACCATCCAGCAGCGCACTGCCGAGATGAAGTTCCTGCGTGCCTATGGCCACTTCCAGCTGAAGCGCCTGTTCAAGAAGATTCCTTTTGTCAACAAACTGAACATGACAGAGGACGACTATAACAACATGTCGAACACGGAGTATACCAACGACGAGGGCTGGCAACAGATTATCAACGACCTGGAGGATGCCTATGCCGTACTGCCCGTGACACAGAGCGAGAAGGGCCGTCCCACCAAGGCCGCTGCAGCAGCCTTCCTGGCAAAGGTCTATCTCTATAAGGCTTACCATCAGGACAATGCCAACAGCAACCAGGTGACCAGCATCAACGAGGCTGACCTGCAGAAGGTCGTTGACTATACGAATCCTTCTATCTATGCCGCTGCCGGCTATGGCTTGGAGAGTGACATGCACAACAACTTCCGTCCGGAGGAGCAGTATGAGAATGGTAAGGAGAGCATCTGGGCCATCCAGTACTCTAAGAACGACGGTACCACTTGGGGCAACCTGAATTTCTCTAACCGTCTGATAGTACCCTGTATTCCTAAGGTACATGACTCTGGTTGCGACTTCTACAAGCCCTCTATCAACCTGGTCAATGCCTATCGTACCAATGCCGACGGACTGCCTCTCGTGGCTACAGCAGCCACCCAGGACTACGAGGTGGGCTCTGCACAGACTGTCGATCCACGTCTCTTCGTTACCGTTGGTCTGCCAGGTACTCCCTACATGTTCAACACCAGCTACATGATGAGCAAGACCAATACGTGGAGCCGCTCAGGTGGTAAGTATGGCTACTTCGTGTCGCTGAAGCAGAACGTAGACCCCGCAGCCATCAACGAGTACATCTTCAATGCCGACAACCAGTGGGCCAGCTCTATGAACCGCGTCGTCTTCCGCTATGCTGACGTGCTGCTCATGCGTGCTGAGGCGCTGGCTCAGCAGAACAAGCCTGCCGAGGCCATCGCACTGGTCAACCAGGTGCGTGAGCGTGCTAAGGCGATGACTGCCAACAGCGTCGTGTCTAACTATCCTAATAAGTATGGTGTACACTTTGCCATCAATAGTTATAAAGGCACCTACGACAAGGATGCTGCTATGGAGATTGTGAAGACTGAGCGTCGTCTGGAACTGGCTATGGAGAGCGAGCGCTTCTTTGACCTCGTACGTTGGGGCGATGCTGCTACCGTCATCAACAAGTTCTATACTTCCGAGAGCGAGAAGATGAGCTTCCTGAAGGGTGCCTGGTTCACTGCCGACAAGAACGAGTATCTCCCTATTCCCTGGGAGCAGTTGTCTGCCTCTAACGGTCACTATACACAGAACTGTGGCGAGTGGTAATGGCGGGCAAAGCCCTAATTGATAATTGAAAAATGATAATTGAAAAATGAAGGTTATGAAGAAGAATATATTATATATCATCAGTGCCCTCTGGATGGTGTTTGGTTTTACCGCCTGCTCCAACAACGACGATCACGGAACGGGTAGCGTAAACGTCAGCGGCTCGTGTCTGGTAGAGTCTTTTGAACTCAACAACCAGTTCAAGGCTACCATCAGCCATGAGAAGCGTCTCATCAAAATCAAGGTCCCTGAGACCTTTGCACAGAAGGGCGATATGGAGATTACCAGTCTCACTCTTCCTGCAGGTGCCTCTGCTAACTTTAAGTTGGGCGACCACATCAATCTGAATGCTGACAAGACACTGCGCGTCACCAATGGCGACCTGCAGCTGGAGTATCAGGTTAGCGTACGCAACGATGAGGCCCTGCTGAAACAGTTCCTGCTGGAAGGTGTCAAGGGTGCCATCAACCAAGATGACAAGACGGTTACCGTCAGTGTGATGGCCAGCAGCGGCATCGACCTCTCTAATGCAACCTTCGAGGCTGTGGTTAGCGAGGATGCCACCTGCAGTCCTGCCAGCGGTACGAAGGGCAACTTCACAGAGCCTTTCCTGCTGACCGTCAATGACAATACGGCAACCAATGTATATACCGTCAACGTGACGCTGATACAGGCTCCTGTCGCTATCTTCGTGGGCGACGCTGAAAATGTAGAGGCACTGAACGACGAGGAGAAGGCTGCTGCCAAGTGGCTGACAAGTAATGTCGCCGGTTCGGCATATCTCTCATGGAGTGACATTAACGCTGGCAGCGTGTCGCTTGACAAGGTTCGTCTGGTATTCTTCCATCGCCACTGCCCGGCTTATGGCAACTACAATGGCTTTGCCGATGCCGAGACAGGCGCTATGGCTGCACTGCCTAAGATGAAGGAACTCTACCAGAACGGAGTAGGCTTCGTACTGCAGCGCTCAGCTGTCAACTATGCCATCGCACTGGGTGTACAGCCTGAGGACTCTTATCCTAACAACGTCTGGGGTGGCAACGGAGAAGGTTCCGACGTGATGGGACCTGAGCCTTGGACCTATCGTGTTGCTGACATCAACCATCCATTGTGGAAGGACCTGAAGCGCTCAACAGGACTGGGCGACGACCGCATCATCACACTCGACGAGGGCTACACCATCTGTAACACCACATCACAGTACGGCTTCTGGGGTGACTATCCTGACGAGAATGCTGTGGCTGCCAAGACTGGCGGTCGTGTCCTCGGTGGCGACGGCAATGTCTCTTCATGGGAGTTGAAGAATGCCGCAGGCAACTACGGTAAGGGAGGCATCGTCTGCTTCGGTACTGGTGTCTTCGACTGGAACTCTCCGACTCCTTACACCTCTGTATACCACGACAACATGGGTCAGATTATGCTCAACGCACTGGAGTACCTTGGTAAGTGAATAGAGAATAGTGAAAAGTGAATAGTGATAAAATATAAAGAATAATATGAAGACAATGATATATTCAGCAATCGCACTCATCCTGTCAGCCTCTGCGCTGACAGCATGCAGCAGCGACGACGGTGTGACGGGCGATGCCGCTCGCAATTGGGCAGGTACAACTACTGCGTTCACCCCCACTGACGAACAAGGCTTTGGCACCTACTACATGCCAGCTATCGGACGCGTCGGAGACCCCATGCCTTTCTACGATAAGAAGGCTGGCGACTTCAAGGTGCTCTACCTGCAGGAGTTCGACAATAATATGAGTCACCGCTTCCATCCCATCTGGGGCGTCTCTACCAAGGACGGCGCCAGCTACCAGTCACTGGGCGAAGTGCTGCCCTACGGCAGCAACGACTATGTGCAGGATGCTGCGCTGGGTACCGGCTGTGCCTACTACGACGAGGCAAACGGCCTGTACTACATCTACTATACCGGTCACAATGGCAACTGCCAGTATCGTGAGGTTGTCATGCGTGCCACCTCTACCGATTTCAAGACGTGGACAAAGGATGAGCTGTGGGCACTCAATGGTCCCGACTACGGCTATTCTGCCAACGACTTCCGCGACCCGCAAATCTTCATGGCTGACGATGGACTCTACCGCATGGTGATCTCTACCTATCCTAAGAATGGTGGCGACCCGCAGTTTGCAGAGTTCAAGTCCAGCGACCTGAAGAACTGGGAACATGTCGGTCCCTTCAAGATGATCTGGGACCGCATGCTGGAGTGTCCTGACATCTTCAAGATGGGCGACTACTGGTATCTGGTCTACAGTCAGAGCTTCCGCGCCAGCTGGAGCCGCAAGGTGAAGTATATGTTCGCCGACAGCTGGGATGCGCTGAAGGACTGCTTCAACAACGGTCCCAAGTGGCCTGCCGATGGGCCGCTGTGGCGCGAGGGTAATCTCGACACCCGTGCCTTCTATGCAGGCAAGACAGCCTCTAACGGCACCGACCGCTTCATCTGGGGCTGGACACCATACCGCTCTGGTGCCGATATCCACGAGAAGAACATCAACGTGGGTGCTGGCGACGGCAATGAACCTAACTGGAGTGGTGCACTGGTATGCCACAAACTCATCCAGCATGCCGATGGTACGCTGTCAATGGGTGCCGTGCCCGCTATGGCTGCCAAGTATGGCAATCCTCAGGAAGCCAAGGTGATGGCATCCAATGGCTACGACAATGGCAAGCTCAGTGGCGACGATGCCTATGTGCTCTACAGTCGTCTGGGCACCTGCAACCACATCTCGTTCAAGGTTACCACCTCCAACAACTGGGATAAGTTCGGAGTCTCCTTTGTACGCAGCACTGACCCCGACTACTACTATACGCTCGTTGTCAATCCCGAGGAGGAGAATGCCCGTAAGGTGAACTTCGAACAGGAAGGCTATCGCATCGTAGAAGAGTGGAGCGAGAAAGAGCAGAAGATGGTGGAGAAGAAGATCTATGGCAAGGGCTTCATCGAAGGTGCCGACGGCTATGGATTCTATCGTCCCGAGAACAACGAGTACAACATCGACATCTATACCGACAATAGTGTCCTCGTCATGTACATCAACGACATTGTCTGCTGCACCCACCGCATCTATGGCATCCAGAAGAACTGCTGGAGCATCAACAACTATGGTGGAAACATCACCATTAGCGACTTGAAGATCAGTCAGCAGTAAGAGATTATTTGCGACAAATAAGAAAAAACGTTCAAGGTAACGTAAAAATGTTACCTTGAACGATTTTTTTTATTTAATGTAACATACCTTATAGTATATTATAGGCAGATGGTATAACTTTGCAGCAACAAAAAACAATATTAACTCTAAAACAACAACGCTTATGAAAAAAGTATTTTTACTCATGTGCCTGATGGCAACCACAGTTATCGCTTCAGCAACCGACGTTTGGGAAGGAGAGCACGCTGTTAGCTGGAGTAACACCCTGACAATCGAAAAGGGTAAGTTTACAGATATGAAGGTTGGCGACAAACTCGTCATTGAGTTTAAGGACGCTACAGGCGAGGTTATCGAGCTGCACAGCAACGCAGGAATGCTCCCCGGCACACGCTTTGAGCATCACATTTTCTCCGACCAGAGCAGTGTTGAGGTCTTCGCTACCCCTGCAATGCTTGCATCCCTCAAGGAGTATGGCCTTGAGGTCTGCGGTGTCGGCTTCACCGCTACCAAGATATGGTATGGCGACGGTAAGGACAATGTCGATGAGAACACGGTCTGGACAGGCTATTTCTGGATGGACAGTTGGAGCACGCTGGAGATTACAAAGAACTGCTTCGCCGGCGTTGACTGGAGCAAGGTCAAGGCTATCCGCTTCTATTCTGAGGCCAACCGTACCGACTACGTCATCAATGTTCTGACCAAGTGGGGCGATGGTGGCAAACTGGGCGATCAGACCACGATGACTATGACCAACGAGTATGCAGAGCTCAATGTAGAGGATATCATTATGGAAGAGGCCCTTGCTGATGTTGACCGCCTTATGATTCAGTGCAACAAGGAGGCTGGCGAACCTTTCAACTTTACAGCCGTCGTGCTCGTCAAGGATGGTGCTACTGGCATTGCTGCCGTTGCCAAGAGCCAAGAGCAAACTGCCAACAGCCAATACTTCAACCTCGCTGGTCAGCGTGTCGCTCATCCTGCTAAAGGCCTGTATATCGTCAATGGAAAGAAAGTTATTATTAAATAGTTAGGTTTGGTTAGTAGTTTTTTTGATGAAAAGATTGTTAGTTAGTTAGTGTGCCGCCCGCGTCTATAGAGATTGCGGGCGATTTTTTTTATTGTCAGAGCAGTTTTTTGAAAAATATTGTAATAAAAAAGGTAGAAAGACTTGTTTTTAGGTAAGATTTTCCTATCTTTGCATCACCAAACTAACCAAAACAATTGTTTACGGATGAAAAAGATAGCTGCGCTACTATTGCTTTTGGCAATGCTGACAGCATGTTCGCAAAAGGAACAGACCTACAAGATAGCCGTGTCGCAATGCTCCATCGGAAACTGGCGGTTTAAGCTGAACAATGAGATGCTGGCAGCACAGCACTTGTATGAAGAGGATGTCAAGGTGGAGATTATCAACTGCTTTGATCAGTCGGATGTGCAGGTGCGACAGATAGACTCGCTGGTGAATAGCGATGTTGACCTGTTGGTGGTGGCTCCTAACGAGTACGAAGAGGTTGCTCCCGTCTTAAAACGTGCCAAGGAGAAGGGCGTGCCCGTCATTCTGTTTGATCGCAGAGCCGATACTGATGACTATACGGCCTTCATTGGTGGTGACAATGTCAGCGTGGGACGTATTGCTGCCGAACATGCGGCAGGTCTGGCTGCCGAGATGGCTGAGCGTAAGGTGCTGGAAATTGCCGCCCTGCAAAGCACGTCACCTTCGCGTGACCGCCATCAGGGGTTTGAGGAGACTATGCGCCAGCACCCTGAGGTGGACTATGAATGTATTTTCGGTGACTGGGACGATCACCACACGCAGGATATTGTGCAGGAGGTGCTGAAGCGTGAGCATCGTCCTGACGTCATCTTCTGCCATAGTGACTTTATGGCTCGCGGCGCTTACTGGGCTGTGAGGGATGCTAAATTGGAGGGGCAGGTGAAGATTATTGGTGTAGACGGTTTGCCTGGTGCTGATGAAGGCATTGAACACGTGCAGCAGGGGCACTTTGCAGCTACTTGTGTCTATCCCACCCATGGTGAGCAAATAGTTCGTCTGGCCTTGGACATTCTGACGGGTAAACCTTATGAGCGTCAGAATGTATTGCCCAGCGTGCTCATAACGCCTGACAATGTGAATATGGTGGCTCTCTATGGCAATGAGCAGATGAAGCTGAACAACGACTTGGTAACTATTCAGGGCAAACTGGAGAACTACTTCGGACTCTATAACATCCAGAGCCGTCTGTTATGGTCGTCGATGGCTGTCATTCTGCTGTTGCTGGTGGCTGTAGGGCTGACATGGCGCGCCAGAAAGCAGATCAAGCGTGCTCATCGTCGACAGAAAGCACTGAACAAGGAGCAGACACTATTTTATACCAATGCCAGTCACCAGTTGAAGACACCACTGACGCTGATAGCCGGACCTGTTAAGGAATTACGCGAGCGACAAGTGCTGAAAGGGGATGACGAACAGCTGCTGGAGATAGCTGACAGGAATATCCGCCAATTGGAAGGTCTGGTGTCGAACGTGCTGAATTTCCGCAAGGAGGTTGACGGCACGATGATGCATGATAATAACGTCAGTCAGGCGGCTGAGGAAAGCGCTGCTGACTCGGAACAATTGATTCAGGGAGAGCACCTGAACATGTTGAAGCAGGACGATACTGACGAACTGCCCAACATTCTGATTATTGACGACAATGCCGATATGCGTCGCTACCTGCGTACGTTGTTGGCTAATAACTACTATGTCATGGAGGCTGACGACGGACAGAATGGTCTGCGACTGGCTCGCGAGAGTGTGCCCGACCTCATTGTCAGCGACGTGATGATGCCCGTCATGGACGGCTTGGAACTCTGCCAGCAGCTGAAGGAAGACTTCATCACCAGTCATATCCCCGTCATTCTGCTTACTGCCCGCTCGACGGAGGCTCAGCAGATGGAAGGGTATGAGCATGGTGCAGATGCCTATCTGACCAAACCTTTCAAGGCTGAGCTGTTGTTGAGCCGTATCTGCAATTTGCTGAAGAGTCGCCAACAGCTGCGTCAGTATTTTGGCGACCAGTCGTCAGCTGCGTTGTCTGCTGGCGAAGATGCCAAGCCCGTGAAACTGACCACACAGAACAGCCTGTTCATGGACAGCCTGAAGGAGGCCGTGCGTAACAATATGTCAAATCCGAATCTGAAAATGGACGATTTGGGTGAGCAGTTAGGTATTAGTCGTGTGCAGCTATACCGTAAGGTGAAGGTGCTTACAGGACTGTCACCCATCGAACTGTTGCGACAGATGCGCTTGGAGCGTGGTAAGGTTTTGCTGAACAGTACCACCAAGACTGTTGCCGAGATAGCCTTCGAGGTCGGCTTTGGTACTCCCAGCTATTTTACCACCTGTTTTAAGAAACAGTATGGTAAGCTGCCTATGGAGTATCGGTCGGAATAGCAAAAATAATAAAGAGTATCTTTGGATTGTTACATGAAACAAAATTTTTAGTGCCAGAACGATAATTGTTAGTCTTTTGCGCGTAAAGAGCGTACTTTTGCGTCAGTGAAATCTGAACAATAGTACTAACAAAAACGCAAAAGCAAATGAAACAATCCAAACGATTCTTTCTGAGTGGCCTGTTGCTGCTTCTGTGTACAATGATGTACGCGCAGGAAGCAATTACGGGTACAGTGTCCGACGCCATGGGTCCCGTCATTGGCGCTACGGTGATGGAAAAGGGGACAACGAATGGTACGGTTACCGACTTTGACGGTAACTTCAAACTGAAGGTGCAGGCTGGTAAGACGCTGGTCTTCTCGTACATCGGTTACAAGAGCCAGGAGCTTCCTGCCAAGGATGGTATGCAAGTCACCATGGTGGAAAATGCCAAGGAACTGGCCGAGGTGGTGGTGACAGGTTATACCACCCAGCGTAAGGCCGACTTGACAGGTTCTGTTGCCGTGGTACAAACCAAGGAGCTGAAGAGCAGTGCAGACACCGATCCTATGCGTGCCCTGCAGGGTAAGGTTCCTGGTATGACCATTACCAGTGACGGTTCTCCTGTTGGTGCTGGTACGGTACGCATCCGTGGTATTGGTTCGTTTAACTCGTCACAGGACCCTCTGTTTATCATTGATGGTGTGCCCACGACGACGAATCTGAATACGCTGAACATGAACGATATCGAGTCCATGCAGGTGTTGAAGGATGCTGCCTCTGCCTCTATCTATGGTTCGCGTGCTGCCAACGGTGTCATCATTATCACCACTCGCCAGGGTAAGAAGGGCGACAAGGTGAAGGTGGACTTATCTGCCAACCTGACAGCTCAGTTCTACAATAAGCAGACCATGATGAAGTTGTCAAACTCTGCTGAGTATGCTACCGCTATGGCACAGGCTGCCCTGAACGACGGCTTGAATCCAGAACAGTATGCCAACAACTATGGTCTGACCCTGCATGCTGAAGATGGTACACCGATTTCAGCCTATAACCCTGCTACAGGACAGATGGAGAACTATATTGTCAACGGACGCTATGGTGGCTATCTGAACGAGAAGCGCACTATGCGCTATAGCGATACTGACTGGCTGGATGTGATTTCTCGCACGGGTTTTGCACAGAACTACGACCTCTCTATCTCTGGTGCCACTGACAAGTATTCAGCACTGTTCTCGCTGGGTTATAAGAAGAACAAGGGTATCTTGAAATACACTGACTTTGAGAGTATCTCTGGTCGTCTGAATACCAGTTTCAAACTGAACAAATACATCACGGTTGGTGAGAACGCCACCATCACCTATTCTAATCAGGTAGACTGCCGTCCGCTGGAGAATGCGCTGAAGATGTCACCTACGCTGCCCGTTTATGAAGAGGATAATACCACCTTCTCAGGTCCTGTCGGTGGCATGAGCGATCGTCAGAATCCTCTGCGTGAGCTCTACCACAACCGCGACAACCGTCTGAAGATGTGGCGTATCTTTGGTAACGCTTTCGTCAACATTGAACCTGTCAAGGGCTTGATGCTGCGCTCTAATTTCGGCATCGACTATTGGTCAGAGTTTATACACAGCGTGACCTACACTTGGCACTCTGACGTGGTGAACAACGATACTCCATCGACAAACCTTGGCAACAAGACTTCGATGAAGTGGACGTGGTCAAACACTGCAAACTATAACCTCACGCTCTTTGGTGATCACACCTTCAACCTGCTGGCAGGTATGGAGCTGCACAGAGATGTGGAAGACCGTTCGTCTGCTTATGCACAGATGTTTGCGCTGGAGAACTATAAGTATATGTGGCCCGATGCTGCTACTGGTACACAGCGTGCAGGTGGTATTGAGGAAGGATATGCACTGGTCTCTTTCTTCGGTAAGGTTGACTACAACTGGAAAGACCTGGTGCTTGCATCGTTCACAATCCGTCATGATGGTTCCAGCCGCTTTGGTGAGAACAACCGCTATGGTACGTTCCCTGCCTTCACACTGGGTTACCGTCTCTCTCAGAACCTGAAGCTTGAATGGCTGGACGACCTCAAGATTCGTGGTTCGTGGGGACAGACAGGTAATCAGGCCATCTCTAACTATGCTCGTTTCGGCCTCTATGCCGCTACTTATGGTGGTGAGCGCAATGAGTCTACTGCCTATGACCTGTCTGGTGTCGGCAAGGGAACCTATCCCTCTGGCTTCCGTGCTACCCAGTCGCAAAACAACGACCTGAAATGGGAGACCACTGAGCAGTTGAATGCTGGTCTTGACTTTACCATGTTCCGCAACTCTCTGTATGGTTCGGTAGATATTTATAAGAAAAAGGTGAAGGATATGCTCATCAGTCCCGCTTATCTGGGTTCGATGGGTGAGGGTGGTGCCTCTTGGCTTAATGGTCCCTCTCTGCAGAACTGGGGTATGGAATTTGCCCTTGGCTTCCGCCACACCACGAACTATGGTCTGAAGTATCATGTCAATGGTAACTTGGACTTCTTCCGCTCAAAGGTGACTTACCTGCCTGAAACGACCACAGGTTCATACGTACATACTTCTAAAGAGAATCTGGTAGAGTCTGGCAAGCCTTATGGCTCTATTGTGGGTTACGTCGTTGAGGGTCTGTTCCAGAATCGCGAGGAGGTTCTGGCCAGCGGACAGGAGAATGCCCGTGTGGGTGGTCTGAAATATGCAGACCTTGATGGCAATGGTGTTATCAATGACAAGGACCAGACTTGGATTTACAATCCCGTTCCCAATTTCTCTTGGGGTTTGAATATTGAACTGGCCTATAAGAATTTCGACTTCTCGATGTTCTGGCAGGGTGTAGCCGGCAAGGATGTCTATAACGACCAGAAGTTCCAGACGGACTTCTATTCTATTACTGACCCAGGTTCTAACAAGGGTAACCGCATGCTTGATGCCTGGACAACAGCCAATACGGGTAGTGATATTCCTGCACTGACCACGAACAATACTGGTAATGAGAATCGTACGTCAAGCTACTTTGTAGAGAATGGCTCTTATGGTAAGCTGCGCCAGGTTCAGCTGGGATATAATGTTCCCGACAAGTGGTTGAAGAAGGTGAAGATGACCAGTGCCCGCGTATATGTATCAGCTCACAACGTGCTGACTATTAAGAGTAGCTCGCTGACCTGTGCTGACCCTGAGAACCCCGGATGGGCTTATCCTAACTCTACTTCCATCTCGTTTGGTGTTCAAACATCGTTCTAATTAAATTGTTCATCAATCATTGTAAATAGTTATGATTACTAAGATATATAAAACATTATGCGCTGGTCTGGTATGCTGCGGTTTTGCTGCAGTACTGACAAGTTGCAACGATTTCATTGATGTCGAACCTCAGGGTGTCATCGACGAAGACCTGGCTATGAACCAGCCCAATGAGATGGTGACATCGGCCTATGCCAAGCTGGGTGACGACTGGTATACTTATCCCTTTAACCTCTGGCCCTATGGAGACGTGTCGTCTGACGATGCTATGAAGGGTGGTTCAGGTACAACAGATACGGATTATCACTCTGTGGAAGTTTGGTCTACGCTGACAGCCCTTACACCTGGTGGCCATATGGATGAGCTATGGTACCAGCTCTACTGCTCTATCAGCCGCTGCAACCGTGCCCTCGTTTCTCTGGATGAGTATGGTGTTAAAATGCTGGGTGAGGAGAAAACCAATATCCGTCGTGGCGAGGTGCTCTTCCTGCGTGCCCATTTCTACTTTAAGTTGGTGCAGCTTTGGAACCGTGTGCCCTGGATTAATGAGGCCGTATATCGTGACCATAGCGAGGAACAGATCTCAAATCGTGAGTTTACGCACGACGAGTTGATGCAGAAGATTGTAGCCGACTTCAAGACTGCTTACGACCTGCTGCCTGTCAAACAGACGGAACTGGCCCGTGCCAACAAGATTGCTGCTGCTGCCTATCTGGCTAAGTGCTACCTGACGATGGCTTGGGGCGACGGTTACGAGGCTACTACTGGTGTCAGTCACATCAATAAGCAGTACATGCAGGAAGTGCTGAACTACACCAAGGTAGTGGAAGATTCAGAATATGGCTATCTGGAGGACTTCGGTGACATCTTCCTGCCTGACTACAAGAACTCGAAGGAGAGTATCTTTGCCGTACAACACTCTGGTTATGAAGAAGATAATACCCGTTTTGGACGTGCCAACTGGTCAAATATGCTGAACGGTTGCTGGCAGATGTGGTCGTGCGGATGGGACTTCCACAAGCCCACGCAGAACCTGGTCAACGCCTTTAAGACACAGAATGGTCTGCCCATGTTTGACACTTATAATGATGTTATCGCTTATCCTATCAACGGCGCTCCTACCGCACAGAAGTGGGATCCACGTTTGTTCCATACTGTTGGCATGCCAAGCTTCCCCTACAAATATGAGGATGCATTCACCATGACCAAGGACAACTCGCGTAACCCCAGCACCTATGGCTACTATACCTCACTGAAGGAAGTGCCTCAGCGCTCAAAGGGCGAGACATACGACAACCCCTGGCAGGCTTTTGCCATGAACGACTACGTGCTGCGCTATACTGACGTCATGCTGATGCGTGCCGAGGCTATGGTAGAAACGGGTGACCTGACAGGTGCTCTTGCCATTGTCAACGACATTCGTCAGCGTGCCAAGAACTCTGTTGGCAAGCATATCGGCTATGCCGCTGACCAGTGTGAAATTAATCTCTACACCAACAGCGATTTCTCGACAGCTGAGAAGGCACGTCTGCGTGTCCAGTGGGAGCGTCGTCTGGAGATGGCCATGGAGCAGAGCCGCTTCTTCGACCTGCGCCGTTGGGGAATTGCCTCACAGACACTTAACAAGTTCTTCGAGAAGGAGCAGAACAGTGTCTACGATGGTCAGGAGTATGGCAAATACTACAAGGATGCTCACTTCACACCTGCTAAGAACGAGTACTTTCCACTGCCTTACAACCAGCTGTACTATGTATCTGGATTGTACGACCAGAACAAAGGTTATAACTAAAAACATGATAGCTATATGAAAAAGTTTATTATAAATTTTGGTATAGGTTTGGTTTGTTGCTGTCTGACGGCAACAACCCTCACCTCCTGTCAGGACAAAGACTTCGACCAGGAATCAATGAAGGTCTCTGCACCTGATGCAACTCAGATCAGTGGTCAACTCTCAGGCGATGACTACACCCTTACATGGCCTGCTTTGGCCAGCGGACAAACCATGGTAATCTCCATTTATCGTGACGGTACGCTGTCGTCGGTAGAGCGCGCCACGGGCAATTCGTTCACTCACAAGAATGTTCCCACGAACGTACAGTTTGAATATGTATTCAAGATTGTTGAAGGTGATAATTCATCAACAGGTGCCGTAACACGCTATATGCGTAAAGGCGCTACCAGTCTCACTGGTGTACAGATGCGCCAACTGGACAAGTCGGGTGGCTACGATGCGCTGGTAGAATGGGACAAGGCGGCTGACGCAAAAACCATCCACTTGACGGCTACCAACGGTGCAAAGACCATCAAGCAGGACTTGGCTGGCACCGCTACATCGTTCACCATTCCCGATGTGCTGACAGGCGACACATGGAACGTCAGTCTGGTTGCTGAGAATGAGAGTGGAACGGCGCTGACGGTTTCTGCCTCACTGCGTATCGGCAAGACGGCCATCGGGTTCCTGAGCGTCTACGCAACACCTGAGGAGTTAGTGGCTAATGGTGACGATGATGAAGCCTCAGCGTGGCTGTGGCTGCACGACAACTATCCCAGCGCTAAGTTCCTGCCTTTCAGCAGCATCAATGCGGCAAGTGACGTAGAGCCCTTCCGCGTACTCTTCTGGCTGCGCGACCTGGAAGGTGTCGGTGAGGCTGAAGTATTTACCATGCCTGCTGATGTAGAAGCAGCTACTCCCATTATCAGACAGTGGTACAAAGACGGTGGTTCATTGCTGCTCTGGAGCCATGCTACCGTTTATGTAGGACACCTGGGACGTGTCAGTCTGGATGACATGAAGAGCAACGACCGTACTATTGGTGCCGGTCCTGGTGGCATTAACAATGATATTTGGCGTATGGCTGTTGAGCTGAATCCTGACCACAAGTTCAAGAAGGACCACTCGTCGCACCCCATCTATAAAGGACTTGAGGTAGAGACGAATGTTGACACGAAGCTTATCGCCTTCAAAGGCCCAGGTTGGACGGAAGACCATAACTGCCTGTTCTTCAACCTGCCATCATTATGGACTGGTAAGGGCAATCAGGACGAAGCATGCTACACACAATGCACCCAGACGCTCGGCATCTATCCGTTGGGAACATGGGACAGCCAGATCTGGTGGGTCAGCCAGCTCAACGTCTGGGAGGCTCAGCAGGGCAATACAGACTTCAAGGGTACCGTGCTTTGCATTGGTAATGGTGGCTGTGAGTTCTCTATGAAGAATCCTGACGGTACGCCAGACAAGAGCGCTTATCCGAAGAATAATCTCTATCAAGACAACGTCCTTACGTTGGCAAAGAATTCACTGGAATATCTGAAGACCCGCTAAAGTTTAAACCGTTATGAAAAGAATATCATCATTATTCCATATGGCAGCTGTCGTTCTGACAGCTACCATTGTGGGATGCAGCGAAAATAATGATTACTCGCAGCAATACAATCCCCTTATCGATAACCCCAAGGAACCTGCCGAGGAACCTGTAGACCCAGAAAGTCCATCGGGTTACGACGAGAAGTATCGTCCGCAAATCCACTATACGCCAGCCAAGAACTGGGTCAACGACCCCAATGGTCTGGTCTATGCAGATGGAGTGTACCACCTCTTCTATCAGTATAACCCGAAAGGAAACGATTGGGGCAACATGTCGTGGGGGCATGCAACTTCAAAAGATTTGATGAACTGGGAGGAACAACCTGTTGCGCTGACTCGTGATGAGTTGGGTGACATTTTCTCAGGCTCATGTGTTATTGACAAGAATAATACGGCTGGTTTCGGTGCCAACGCGATGGTTGCAGCATATACATCTGCTGACGGTAAACAGCAGCAGTCTATTGCTTACTCGACAGATGGTGGGAAAACGTTCACTCGGTTTGCGAATAACCCTGTTATTCCTAATGATGACGATAACCTGCGCGACCCGAAGGTGTTCTGGCACGAGGGTTCACAGCAGTGGATCATGGCCCTGGCCAAGGGTTGGAAGAAAGGTGTTGACTTCTATGGTTCTAAGAATCTCACCAACTGGACTTTCTTGAGTAACTTCTTCGTAGACATGAGTAGTTCAGGACGTCACGACCTGCAGTGGGAATGCCCTGATCTCATTCAGTTGGGCGACAAGTGGGTGCTGCTGCTTAGTGTGAATCCGGGAGGGCCATGGATAGGTGATGGCCTTATGTATTTCGTGGGTCAGTTTGATGGAATAAAGTTTACTGCCGATGCCCTCGACTATCCACTTTGGCTGGACTACGGTATGGACAACTATGCAGCTGTGACATGGAGCAATACTGGTGATCGTCGCATCATGATAGGCTGGATGAATAATTGGAGCTATAGCGGCAACGTTCCCTGCTCTCCTTGGCGCTCTGCTTTTACGCTGCCTCGTGAACTGGGTATTACGATGTATGATGGCAAGCCCCTCGTCACCAGCACTGTCGTCAAAGAGATTGACAATATTGCAGGCGAATGGAAAGAGGTCAACGGTGCTATTGATGCTAAAGATGCATATCAGTTGCGTGTGACTGTTAACCTTGACAAGAATTCAACGATTACGTTGAAGAATGACATGGGTGAGTACTACACGGTTGATGTGAAAGCATCAGTCCGCGAGATTTTTGCGCACCGCAATGCACATACAGGAAAGGTAGACTTCAATGGCAACTTCTCACTGCCCAGCATGCGTGCTCCACTGAAGGTGACGGGTGACAAAGTTGTCCTCGACTTCTTCGTAGACCAATCTTCAGTAGAAATCTTTACCCAGCAAGGTACGATGGCTATGACCAACCTCGTATTCCCATCATCTATTTACAATAGTGTAGAGGTTGAGGGTGCTGATTTCAAGTGTGAAGCACGTAGTCTGAAGAGTATCTGGAGAAAATAAAGACATGTAAATCAAGGGACTGGCACCTGATCTGTTCTGTCAGAACGAGTGTGGAACAGTAACCTGTCACCTGTCCCTGTAACTTGAACAGAAAAAGCGTTCATTGTGGCATAAAAATGTTTCAATGAACGTTTTTTTCTAGTGTTTGTATCATAAGTTACAGAGAATATGGGGGGAATATGCTATCTTTGCAGCAGAAAATTTTGATAACTAAAACAAAAATAATGATGAAAAGATGCTTATTGACACTCCTGGCAGTGACGACCCTGGGCCTGATGCAGGCCCAGATCAAGCCCATCGTATTGGGTGACAGTCATGCCATGGTGAAGGTGAAGGGGGGACAGAAGTATATTCTGTTGCCCGTGCAAGAGAGTGAGGACATTGCCGGCATAGCGGTGGTGGGTGAAGGAAACAACATGGTGCAACGTCTGAACGTGAAGCTGGCCATTGACCGCGTAGACTACTTTGTACCTTACGAGTTGAAGGGTGCCGACCTGCTGGATATCACGTTCCATGGAGACCGCAGACAGAAGGGTGCCGTGGGCGAGTTCGTATGCTGGCGCGAGATGAAGTACTCGGACACATTCGACACGACGAACCGCGAGCGCTTCCGTCCTGTCTACCACCACACCCCACTCTATGGTTGGATGAACGATCCCAACGGAATGTTTTACAAGGACGGTGTGTGGCACCTCTACTACCAGTATAATCCTTACGGCAGTCAGTGGGAGAATATGACATGGGGGCACAGCACCTCGAAGGACTTAATCCACTGGGAGGCTCAGCCACTGGCTATCGAGGCCGACTGGTTAGGTTCTATCTTCAGCGGCTCATGTGTGACGAATGGCAACGAAGTGGTGGCTTTCTACACTTCCGCAGGTCATCATCAGACACAATCCATGGCGGTATCAAAGGATGGCGGCCGCACCTTTAAGAAGTATAGCGGCAATCCCATACTGACAACCAGTGACATACCCGACTTCCGTGACCCTAAAGCATTCTGGAACGAGGATGCCAAGATGTGGAACCTCATCCTGGCTGCTGGTCAGGAGATGCGCATCTACTCGTCGAAGGACCTGAAGGCATGGAAGTATGAGTCGTCATTTGGCAAGGAGTATGGCAATCACAGCGGTGTGTGGGAGTGTCCTGACCTGTTCAAGATAGACAACAAGTGGGTGCTCATCTGCAACATCAATCCTGGTGGACCCTTTGGCGGTAGTGCGACGCAATATTTCGTAGGACAGTTCGATGGTCACAAGTTCACGTGCGAGTCGATGCCGAAGGTGACGAAGTGGCTGGACTACGGCAAAGACCACTATGCTACGGTGTCATTCTACAATGCACCCGACAACCGCCGCACGGTACTGGCATGGATGTCGAACTGGCAGTATGCCAACCAGGTGCCTACCAAGCAGTTCCGCTCAGCCAACTCCATACCCCGCGACCTGGGACTGTTCCGTCATGGTGAAGAGACTTACGTCAGCGTAATACCGTCCAAGGAGATGCTGGACGTGCGTGGTGCAAAGATAAAGAATCCTACCGAGGCCTGCGAGATTCTCATCGACACAAAGAGTCAGACGGAGATCGTGCTCAGCAACACCAAGGGCGAACAGGTGACGATGAAATACGACGGTCAACAACAGACGTTCACCATGGAGCGTGTGAAGAGTGGCGACGTAAGCTTCAGCGAAGCCTTCCCTGCCGTAACCATAGCCCCAACGTTTGGAAGCGTCAAGCAGCTACGCATCTTTATTGACCGTTGCAGCATAGAGGTGTTTGATGCGGAGGGCAAGATGGCGATGACCAACCTTGTGTTCCCGTCGGAGCCGTATAACACGCTGAAGGTAAAGGGCGGCAAAGCGACAATCTATGAGATTAAAGATTAAGAATGAAACATTAAACATTAAATATTATGGGTAATCAAAACAAGACTATTTACCTGATTCCCGTGATGCTCTGCTTCTTCTGCATGGGCTTCGTGGACTTGGTGGGCATTGCCTCCAACTATGTGAAGGAAGACTTAGGTCTGACAGACTCTGTAGCCAACATCTTCCCCTCGCTGGTGTTCTTCTGGTTCCTTATCTTCAGCGTACCAACAGGTATGCTGATGAACAAAATCGGTCGTAAGAATACGGTGTTGCTATCGCTCGTGGTGACGGTGGTGTCGCTGTTCATCCCACTGTTAGGCAGTTCGTTTGCTATCATGCTCGTAGCATTCTCGCTGTTAGGCATCGGCAACGCACTGATGCAGACCAGCATCAACCCACTGGCTATGCTGATTATCGGTGATAAGAATCTGGCATCAACCCTGACTTTTGGACAGTTCGTCAAGGCCATCGCCTCGTTCCTCGCTCCCTATCTGGCTATGTGGGGAGCCACGGCAGCCATGCCTTCGTTCGGTTACGACTGGCGTGTATTGTTTATCGTCTATTTTGTAGTAGGTGTATTGGCCACCCTGCTGCTGTGGGTGACACCGATTCAAGAGGAAATGCAGGAAGGCAAGTCGTCGTCGTTCATGGACTGTATCCGTCTGTTGTCGAAGCCCATCGTGCTGCTGTCGTTCTTTGGCATCATGTGTCACGTAGGTATCGACGTAGGTACGAATACCACTGCCCCGAAACTGCTGATGGAGCGTGTGGGTATGACGCTCAATGAGGCTGCCTTCGCCACCTCGCTCTACTTCATCTTCCGTACTATTGGTGCTCTGACGGGCTCGTTCTTCCTGCGTGTCATGAAGACGCGTTGGTTCTTTATCATCAGCGTGTGTCTGATGGCAGCATCGATGGCGCTGATGTTTGGCGGTGAGTCGAAGATGGTACTCTATACTGCTATTGCACTTGTGGGTTACGGCAACTCGAACATCTTCTCGATGGCATTTTCTGAGGCACTGCTCTCGGTACCCGACAAGCAGAACGAGGTCTCGGGTCTGATGATTATGGGACTGTTCGGTGGAACCATCTTCCCACTCATCATGGGTGTCATGAGCGATGCTATGGGACAGGCCGGTGCCGTTGCCGTCATGGCCATTGGTGTCATCTACCTCTTTACTTATATTCCAAGAATCAAACGATAAAGCGGGCATCGCCCTAAATGATAAATGATAATTGATAAATAATAAAAGATATGGAAAAACGTTATGTAGTAGGACTAGGTGAAGCGCTGTGGGACGTGCTTCCCGAAGGGGAAAAACTGGGTGGCGCCCCTGCCAACTTCGCTTATCATGCCGGACAGTTTGGCCTGCAGACGCTGGCTATCAGTGCACTGGGTGAGGATGCCTTGGCCGAAGAGACTATCGAGGCGCTGAAGGAGCACAAGTTGAACTATCTGATGCCTCATGTACCCTACCCCACAGGTACGGTACAGGTGACGCTCAGTGGCGACGGTATTCCCGCTTATGAGATTAAGGAAGGCGTAGCATGGGACAACATCCCCTATACCCCTGAGATTGCAACGATTGCCAAGAGTTGTCGTGCCGTCTGCTTTGGTTCACTGGCTCAGCGCAACGTGGTGTCGTGGGCTACCATTCGTCAGTTCCTGGACGACACCCCAGCAGACTGCGTGAAGATCTTCGATATTAACCTGCGTCAGCAGTTCTACAGCAAGGATGTCATCGAGGAGTCGTTGAAACGTTGCAACATCCTGAAGATCAACGACGAGGAATTGGTAGTCATCAAACGCATGTATGGCTATGACGACCTCGACATGCGAGGCATCTGCGAGAAGATGTTGGCTGAGTACAAGCTGAAGATGCTGGTGCTGACCTGTGGTACTAACGGTTCGTACGTCTTTGCACCAGGTCTGACCTCATTCCAAGAGACACCCAAGGTCACCGTGGCAGATACCGTCGGTGCCGGTGACTCATTCACGGGCAGCTTCTGTGCCGCCATCCTCAACGGCAAACCCATGGAGGAGGCTCACCGCATTGCCGTAGAGGTATCTGCATACGTCTGCACCCAGAATGGTGCCATGCCGAAATATCCTGCTGAATTAGTGGCAAAAGTGAAGTAAAGTACTGCTTGTCATAGTTTTGCCCCTGTGTCAATACGATGCAGGGGTGAATTTTTGTCATGTTATCCATAGTGCTGCAAATTTAAGAAATAAATCTGATTCTTTTTGCTCATAAACAATAAAATTACGCGATTTCTTTTGTTTTCTCCTTAAAACGATTTATTTTTGTAGCCAAGAAACAAAATAAAAACAATTATGGAAAAAATAACGAAGTTACTGATGCTGCTGGTCATCATATTATTTGCAGCATGTACGGACAACAATGACAACCCCGGTGATCCTACCCAGCTGCCTGCCATTGATGCAGGTCCATCGTATACTGATAAGACGGTCGATGTGAACCGCGACGGCAATATCTACGGACAAGTGTCGCTACGCTTCTACAGCGATATGCCCAGTGTGGCGTATATCTCCGTGGCCGACTTCCACAAGCTCATGACGGGTGGTGATGCGATGAAGGTCACCCGTCAAGGCAATCTCTACCTATTGGCCACCCGTAACGGTACAGCAACCGTGGACGTCAAGGCCGATTATCTCCACTCCACGACCTATGCCGGCTTCGTGGACCTGATGTGGATGCTGGACCCAACGCTGGCTCCCAATGCGATGTACGATGGCAGCAAGTATATCAAGTTCGTCAAGATGGAAAGCCCATCGACGTTTAAGCCATCCAGCGGCATCCGTCTGGACTTCGGCAAATATAGCATCGACCTGCACGACGACGGCAGCAACGTCTATTTCCCCTTTGCTACGCTGGCCGACATTTATTCCGACTGTAACTTCCACAATGTTTCCTATCACGACGACTTGGTGGTAGTGAGCACCAAACTCGATATCTATTCCATCAACACCATTGCTCCGGAATATGCCGCCAAGCCCTATCAGCGTGAGACGGTGACGGCCGATATGGCTCAATTCCGCTATCAGGAGCTATGTTTCGTGTTCGACAACCTCTACGGCTACCCTGGTCGTACCATCTTGGAGCAGAACGGAATGGCCGAGAAGGGATTTGATGCCACCCTCGACGTAGTGCAGAACGGTAAGGTAGTGAAGCGATTGCTGCAATCCGCCAACAACATGGATTTTGCGTGGGGAAGGATGGCTACGCAATACCTGATTAACGATGGTGGCCACACCAGTTTCGACGCAATGACAGGCTTACCTGAGAACATCGAGGGCGATTTTGTTGACCGCTTGATGACAGCAGCCGCCAACTATCCCGAGGCTTATGCCATGTATCGGGAATGGGTGAAGAAGGATATAGAACGCTCCACTACGAATACACAGTTGTCAACATTACGCACGCAGGCCTACGGCGACGACGTACTCTATAAGATCAACAGCGCCAAGACCACAGCAGTCATCATCATCAACTCGTTCATGGATATGGACGAGGCCGCATGGGACAAATATTATGCCAGCCCAAAGACCGATGCCGACTGGCAGGAACTGATGAAAAGTTATAAGAAGGATGCCTTCATTGGCTTCCTCTATGGACTCGCGCAGGCGAAGGCCGATGGCGTGAAGAACCTCGTGCTCGATATCTCGTTGAATGGTGGCGGCTCGTGCGACATCGTGGGAGCCGACGTGGCCATTCTTCGTAAGAACCGAATGGTGCAGTTCTGGTCGCAGGATGCTCTGGAGGGTAATAACAAGATTGCCACGTACTTCGTGGACACCAACTTCGACGGCGTGTTCGACGAGAAGGACGATACTAATCCTAAGTTCGACTGCAGCGACATGAACATCGCTGTGCTCTGCAGTAAGGTGGCATTCTCGTGTGGTCACCAGTTCCCCACGCTCATGAAGGATTACGGTTTCCCCATTATGGGTGAGCGCTCGGGTGGCGGTACCTGCTGCATACAGGTCATGCAGACTGCCGACGGACAGAACTTCATGATTTCCACCTACCGCGATCGTTCCACCGATAAGAACTTCGCGAATACTGATGCGGGCATCATACCTACCGAGGGCTATGCCTTCGGCTACGACCACTTCTACGACCTGGATTTCCTAACTACAATCATACAAGGTCAATCCCATTAATGATTTTAGGTTTAGGAATAGATTCATGGATTACCATCGCGACGCTCGTTGCGTTGATGGCTGCGCTCTTGTTTACGCGGCTGAGGACCGACGTGGTCTTTTGGGGCGTCATCGGCATCTTGTTTGTCACGGGTGTCCTCGACAAATCCGAAGCCTTTTCCGGACTCATCAACTCGTCAGTCATCATCGTGGGCGTTATGTTCGTCATCGTCACAGGACTCTCCCGTACGGGGGTGTTGCTGTGGATGACCAAACATATACTTGGAAACCCCAAGAGCCCTGTCCAGATATTGCTGCGCCTGATGCTCTCCGTGGGACTGCTGAGCACGTTTGTAAACAACACCTCCGTGGTGGCGCTCTTTGTGGGAGGCGTCAAGCTCTGGTCCAGGAAGTTGGGCATCACCCCCTCCAAGCTGCTCATTCCCATGAGTTATGCAGGCGGAATGGGTGGACCTATGGCTGCTATCGCCACGCCGACTGCGCTGTTGATGTGTGGTATGTACGAACAACAGACCGGTCAGTCACTGAGCATCTTCGTCTCTACCATTCCAGCATTGGCATGTTTTGCGGTGAGTATGCTGGTACTGATTCTCTGTCGTGGGCTGTTGCCCGATACTAGCAATCCCGAGGCGGCTTTTGAAAACACTGGCGACTACACGGTGGAAATGCTCGTCACTTCGAATAATCCGCACATCAGCAAAACCGTCGGCGAACTGGGTCTGAACCAGATACGTGCGGGCAGTCTCGTGGAACTGATACACTTCGACAACTACCGCTTGGTGTCGCCCGTGAACAACGACGAACCGCTCATGGGTGGCGACCGGCTCATCTTCTCGGGGCAGATTGACGATTTGCTGGAACTGGCCAGAGAGATGGGGTTTGTCTCTTCCGACCACCCCGTATTCTGTATCAATGATGTGAGAAGCCCACGGCGCCTCAGGACGGCATACATCTGTTTTGGCAGCAATCTGATAGAAAAGCGCCTGAGCGATACCACCTTCGAGCATGATAACAACATGACGCTGGTCGCCGTGTCGCGTAAGGGTGTGCACATCAACGAGCCCCCTCGCGAGGTGGTCCTGCATGCTGGCGACTCGTTGCTCTTTGCCAGCCCGCCCCGCTCCAAGGTCAATACCGATGCCCTGAAGTCGCAGTTGCAGTTCTTCGATTCTCCTGAGATTCCCGTGGTAGGCATGAAGTCCTTGATTTCCACCCTCATCTTGGTGGGTATGGTACTGTTGGCCACCACAGGTGTCATGTCGCTGTTACAGAGTGCCTTCATCGCTGCCGGTGCCATGCTGGTGTTTGGCTGTTGCTCGCCCACGCAGGCCATGAATGCTATTAATTGGAAAATCCTGATATCCCTAGGCGGAGGTCTCGCACTGGGTACAGCCCTCCAGAAGACGGGCTTGGCCAATCAGGTGGCTATGGGCGTCCTTGACTTTTGTGGCGGCCAACCCCTGCTGGTTATGATAGCCCTTTGTCTGATAGCCGCTATCGTTACCGAGTTCGTTTCTAATTCATCAGCCATCGCCTTGATGTTCCCCATCGTCTATGAGGCCGCTGTCGACATGGGATGCAATCCCCTTCCCTTCGTCATCGCCCTCCTGTTGGCCGTCAACGATGCCTTCCTGACGCCCATCAGCTCACCCCTCAACCTACTGGTCTACGGTCCTGGCGGTTACCGTGCCACCGACTACCTGCGCATCGGACTTCCCGTGAAGATAGCCTACCTGACTACCGCCATCATTACCATCTTCCTCCTTTATGATATCTGAATAAAAAAGAGGATGTGCCTATTTTGACACACCCTCATTGTTTTTGCAACTTGGGGCCTTTTATGTTTTCTACAGCTCTGAGTCAGAACATTCGAAGGTGTTGCCCTGAGAGACGTCGCCAGTCTCCAGGCCACGCTTGAACCACTTCATGCGCTGGCGGGAGGTGCCGTGGTTGAAGGACTCGGGAACGGCATAGCCACGGGCTTTCTTCTGCAGATAGTCGTCGCCGATGACCTCGGCACAGTTGATGGCTTCCTCGATGTCGCCATCCTCCAAAGAGCCGAACATCTTGTTATCATGGTGTGCCCAGACGCCGGCATAGAAGTCGGCCAACAGTTCCAAGCGGACGGACATCTTGTTAGCGTCCGTCTGATTCATCTTCGCCATCTTCTCGTGAGCGTCCTGCAGGATGCCCGTGAGGTATTCCACATGGTGACCCACCTCGTGGGCAATGACGTAGGCATAGGCGAAGTCACCATCGGCACCGAGCTGTCGCTTCATATTGGTGAAGAACGACAGGTCGATATACAACTTCTGGTCGCCAGAGCAATAGAACGGTCCCATCTGGGCAGAGCCCTGACCGCAGGCGGTCTGCGTGCCATCGGTATAGAGCACCATGGTGGGCACCTCATACTCCATGTCGTTTTCTTCGAAGATCTCCTTCCACACATCCTCAGTACCTGCCAGGATCTGTGTGGAGAAACGAGCCAGTTCCTGTTCCTCCTCGGTAAACTCACGCTGGTCCTCGCTGACCTCCGTATTGGTACCTGTCAGCGAACCCAAACCTCCATTCTCCTGGAAAGCCTGCATACCTGCTGACAGGGGATCGCCACCAGAGAAATAGGCAATGGCCATTGCAATAATCACACCCAGGATGCCGGCACCCATGCCAGCCTTCTTGCCACCACTCATACCGCGGCGGTCTTCTACATTCGAGCTTTCGCGTCGTCCGTCTAAATTCATAGTCTTATTGTATTAATAGGTTATTGAGTAAACGTAATGGTCGGTGACCGCGGTCTGGATCTCACCAGCAAAACTGGTGAGCACAGACTTCAGGTCGGTGGTGATACCTTGACCGGTGAGCTTGACAACGGCCTCCTTCTGCGTCCATAGCTTGGTGAACTCCAGGGCAGAGCCATTGATGCGTTGCAGCTCGTCATCGTTCATGACATAGCGAGCCAGCGACTCCTTATAGGGACGAATGGTCTCGATGTCGACACCCACGGGCTTGTCGCTGACCACACAGATGGCAGCCACACGACAGTGGCTGAGGTTGAAGTGGATGTCAGGGTGTCCCACGATGCTGGGCTTGCCGTGTTCACCATATTCGAAGACGGGAGCCTCATCGATGCCATACTCCTTGCGCAACGCCTCGCACAACAGTAGATAGGCAGCAGCACACGTCTTGCGTCCCAGCTCGTGCTTGAAACGCAGGCACTGTTCCCTGCGCTGTTCAGACAGCAGGGGCAATGCCACCTGCCAGTCGAAGTTTGCTATGTCGTCGTTAATATATATACTCATATTTCTCTATTCACTGTTCACTATTCACTAGCGCAGCGCTCTATTTGCGCTTTTGGCCAGTTGATCAGATAGAGCTGCTCTGTAGCGCGGGTAAAGGCGGTATAAAGCCAGTGCAGGTAATCGGCAGAGAGCATGTCGTCAGTCATATAACCCTGGTCGACATAGATATGTGCCCATTGTCCACCCTGCGCCTTGTGACAGGTGGCGGCATAGGCGTACTTCACCTGCAAGGCATTGTAGTAGCGGTCTTCCTTCAGCGCCTTCATACGGTCAGGCTTACGAGGAATGTCGGCATAGTCTTCCAACACCTTGTTATACAGCTCTTCCTGCTGGTCGCGCGTCAAGGCGGGCGCCTCGCTGGTCAGCGTGTCGAGCAGCACGGTAGCTGTCAACTCATAGTCGTCGTAGTCAGGGAATGTCATGGTGACCTCAGCGAAGCGGAAGCCATACTGCTCGTGGACGTTCCGCACCTTGCGCACCACACACATGTCGCCATTGGCAATGAACTCCAAGCTTGAGCCCTCTGAGTCAGGGGAGTCTAGTTTTGTCCAGAAGTAGTTGTTCTTCACCACCATCAGCTGGTCGCCAGTAGTCAACTCCTCCTCACGACCCAGTATCTGATTGCGGATGCCTTGGTTGAAGATGTTGGCACGCTTGTTGGAGCGCGTCACCACCATCGTCTCGTCGAGGCCTACCTTCGAATAGCTGCTGGCCAGCGTCTCGATGAGCTCGTCGCCAGGCACGACATGGATGTCAGAGAAGCCTTGAAGATGGACCTTGGGCAATTCACATCTGCCATCATACATCAGCCATCTGACCTCTGTCGCATTATAGAGGATACCACTCTCCTGACTCTGTCGTAGCACCTCGTTGAGGGTACACTCGTGGACATGCAGGCCATAGATGCTCAAGACGGACGACATCAGCGCAGGACTCTCCTCCTCGCTTACGGGTGGCAGCTGTGCCTGGTCACCAATGAGCATCAGTCGGCAGTTGCGACCATTATACACAAAGCTGATCAGGTCGTCCAACAGGCTACGCCCCTCGCCATTGAGACTGACCATCGAGGCCTCATCGACGATGAACAGTGTATCGTGGGCATTGTTGTAACCCAGCTCGAAGCCACCCTCCAACGACTTCTGACGATAGATGCGGCGATGAATGGTATAGGCCGCACTACCCGCATACAGCGAGAACACCTTGGCAGCACGTCCCGTTGGTGCCATCAGTACCAGCTGCTGTTCCAACGACTGCAGGGCTCGCACTATAGCTGCTGCCAGCGTCGTCTTACCCGTACCTGCCGAACCTCGCATAATCATTACAGCATGCTCATGACGATCGCCCATGAATGTCGTAAAGACATCTATGGCCTCCTGCTGCTCTCTTGTCGGCTCAAAGCCGAAAGCACCCCGTATGCGATATTTCAGCTCGTCAGCAATCATTGATGGTGCAAAGATACTACTTTTTCTTGAAACTTGCTACCATTACAAGATTTTTCATTCGACTAGTGGATGGTGTTTGCCAGATTTTTCGTAACTTTGTCCCGCAAAGTTTATCTAAACAGGAGAGATATGAAGACAAAACATGTACAGTATCAGACGCACGGAACGTGCTCGCAACTGATTGACGTCACAGCAGACGAGAACAACATCATCCAGCAGGTATTCTTCCTGGGTGGCTGCAATGGCAACCTGCAAGGCATCAGCCAACTGGTGAGAGGGCAGCATATAGACGACGTGATACCCCGCCTGAACGGCATCCGCTGTGGTGTCAAGAGCACCTCATGTCCTGATCAGTTGTGCAGAGCACTGGAGCAGCTGAAGCAGGCACCAGCCAAGGAATAGACACACTCAAAGACAAGAAAGGCGTGAAAGTAATTTTTCACGCCTTCCCTTTTTATGTAAGACTCTGTTTAATATCATCTAGCAGGTCTTCGCCGGCTTCGAGACCGATGCTGAGGCGAACCGTCGTATCTGGTACAGACATTTCCGCACATTGTTCGGCAGTGAAGAGGCCGAAGATGGTGGACGCAGGATGGATGGCCAACGACTTGCGGTCGAAGAGGTTGGTGGCACGACGGATGATTTGGAGTTTGTCAATGAACGCAAACGCGGCTTCCTTCGAGGCGAGGTCGATAGTGAAGACGGCGCCGGGCAAGGGACCGAATTGAGCCTTCGATAATTCATAGAAGGGATTATCTTCCAAACCAGTATAGTTCACGCGCTTGATCTCTGGCAGTTGTTGACATTGTTTTGCCAACCATAGCGTGGTCTCGGCCTGACGACGGAAACGGATGTCGAGGGTGTCGAGACCGAGGGTTTCCATATAGGCCGCCTGCGGTGTCATTAAGGCGCCAAGATTGGTGATGAGTTCCGTTTTTACACGAGCCGTAAATGCCAGTTTCTTGCCGACCTTCTTGGTACGGGCCTGCAGGGCTGGCGAGGGTGACTTTGACCAATCGAACTTTCCGTAGTCGATGAGCAGACCTCCTAATCCTGTGCCGCCACCAGAGATGTACTTAGTGCTCGACACCACCTCGATATCCACACCGAAATCGACGGCATGGAAGGTGGAGAACGGCACGATGGTTGTATCGGCAATCAGGGGCACACCCGCCTGATGTGCGATGTCTGCCAACTTGCGGATATCAGCCACAAACAATTGCGGATTGGTGATGATCTCGAAGAAGAGGGCACAGGTTTTGTCATCAATCTGTGCCGCTACCTCTTCAGGCTTCGTGAAATCGACAAAGCGTGGCTCTACGCCGAAGTTGCCGAGTGTATCTCGAATCAAAGAGACACTATTGCCAAAGAGATGTTTCGAGGCCACGATATTGAGGCCTGCCGCGCTGACAGCCGTGAGGGCGTAGTGGATGGCGGCCATACCTGTATTGAGTGCTGTCACACTCGCTGCTCCTGTCAGTTGCCGCACGCGCTCCTCGAGATAGGTCACCGTGGGGTTGGCGATACGGGCATACGACGGGGCCATAGAGCGACCGCAAAACGCGTCGCCCATGGCCTTGGCAGACTCAAACTCAAACGCCGCCGTATAATAGACGGGCATCGACAATGCCCCGTATGCATCAGGTTTCTGATACTTCGTCGTCA
>CAMJIA010000010.1 GCA_946405695.1 uncultured Prevotellaceae bacterium
GACAGGTTATGCCAGAGATTACCGACGAATATGCTGAGAGCGTAAGCGACCGCTATATTGAGCTCTACGAGAACATCGTTGGTGAGCGCTTTGACAAGGCTACAGAAGAAGGCGACATTGCTGCCCGTATAGAGAAGAATGTCAGCGAGTGGCTGAAGAACAGGAAATAGGAGGTTGCCGTAATACAGCAACATACAAGAACAGACACTGCAACGAGCAATAAAAATGTACGAGCAGGAGAAGATAACCCCATACTACGAGGGTGAGAAGGCCTCACAGGTGGAGCTGATGTTCGACAACATCGCTCCCACCTACGATAAGCTGAACCATCGTCTGTCGTGGGACATCGACAAGGGCTGGCGCAAGAAGGCCATCAAGGCTCTGGAACCCTACCAGCCTCAGTCGCTGCTCGACATAGCCACCGGCACAGGCGACTTTGCCATCCTTGCCACCCAGATGTTACAGCCCCAACGCGTAGTTGGTGCCGACATCAGCGAGGGCATGATGCAGATTGGTCGCCAGAAGGTGAAGACCCTCGGTCTGGACAACGTGGTGACGTTTGAAAAGGAAGACTGTCTACACCTTTCTTATAATAGTGAAACCTTCGACGCCGTGACTGCGGCCTTCGGCATCCGCAACTTTGCCGACCTCGACGCAGGACTGCGCGAAATGTGTCGCGTGCTACGGCCCGGTGGACACCTCAGCATCGTGGAACTGACCACTCCCGTCTCGTTCCCCATGCGCCAGTTGTTCCACATCTACTCACATACGGTGCTGCCTGTCTACGGACGACTCATCTCCAAGGACACCAGCGCCTACTCTTACCTCACCAAGACCATTGAGGCGTTCCCACAGGGCGAGCGTATGGTGGACATCTTGAAGAAGGCAGGCTTCCGCGAGGCATCGTTCAAACGGTTGACCTTCGGCATCTGCACGATGTATTTCGCGACGAAATGAAATAGTAAATCGTCAAATTGTAAATCATATGGAAAAGTACGGACTTATCGGTTACCCATTGGGCCACTCATTCTCCATCAGCTACTTCAACCAGCGATTCCAGGATGAGGGCATCGATGCTGTGTATGAGAACTTCGAGATTCCCTCCATTGAGGCACTCGACGAGGTGATTGGTGCTAACCCAGAACTGAAAGGACTCAACGTGACCATCCCCTACAAGGAGAAGGTCATTCCCTATCTGGACAGCATCACACCAGAGGCCAGAGCCATTGGTGCCGTCAACGTCATCAAGGTCACTCACGAGGGCAGGAACACCAAGCTGAAGGGCTACAACAGCGATGTTATCGGTTTCACCAAGAGCATCGAACCCATGCTTGACAAGAAATGGCACAAGAAGGCACTCATCCTCGGTACGGGCGGTGCGTCGAAAGCTATCAACTTCGGACTGAAGCATCTGGGACTGGAAACCGTCTTCGTTAGTCGTTACGAGCGTCCTGACACCATCCAGTATGACAAGATAACCCCCGACGTGGTGGAAGAGTACAACGTCATCGTGAACTGCACGCCGTTGGGCATGTATCCGAAGACCGAGGAGTGTCCACAGTTGCCCTATGAGGCCATGGATAGTCACACCATCCTCTATGACCTTATCTACAATCCCGACGAGACGCTCTTCATGAAACGCGGTGCCCAATACGGCGCACAGACCAAGAACGGTCTGGAGATGCTCCTGCTGCAGGCCTTTGCCTCCTGGGAGTTCTGGCACGAGAAATAAACGATTCTGCACGATTAATAAGCGATTCTACGAGAATAAGCTATGGACGAATACAAGGCATCACTCGACAAACTGACCAAGCAGTACAACCAGGCCATTCAGGCTCTGGAGAGTGCCTTTGAGTTGGAGAAAGGGCAGGTCGGTCGCGTCAACAAGCTCAAAGAGCAGTACTCCGGACGCTACACACAACTGGTCCACGAATATCGCCAGAAGCGCAAAGTCGTCATTGCGGAGTACAAGCAGGCGCACCCTGAATGGACCAAAGCCCGCAAGATGTGGGGCTGGATTTTCGTCATCGGCATCCTGACGGCTATGACCTGTTGCACCATGGCACTGCCCGACAGCCCTGAGCCCGAAGCCACCACGGAAAGCGTTGAAGGCACTGCCAGTGCGCTCAGCGGTTCTGACGCTGAGGTTACCTATTGGAATGCCGACAACATCCCCATTCCCTACCTGCAGGACTCCACACAATACGTCTCCAATCCCGACCACGTGCTCTCGCAGCAAATCGTTGATAATATGAACGTTACGCTACAGCGATTAAACCTTGACCTGGGCGTACAATCAGTAGTCATCGTAGTCAATCATATTGAAAACGACGACCCCTTCCGCCTAGCGCAGGATGTGGGCAACAAATACGGTGTGGGCCATGGCGACCGCGGCCTTATGGTGGTATGCGGTTATCAGGACCACTCGCTCAACATCTCGCCTGGACGTTCCTTGGAGGGCGACCTCACCGATGTGGAGTGCCGTCGCTTGGAACAGCAGTATGCCGTTCCGTTCATGAAGCGCGAACAACCCGACAGCGCCATGTACTATCTGACCGAGGCCATTTACTCCACCCTGGAGAAGAAACAGCTACCCGTAGCATCGTCGCTGATGGCTGAAGACGCAGAGGACGAAGATGACGCAGCATTGGTTGCAGTGGGTCTGACCACTTTCTTCCTCACCCTCTGGTTCATCTTCTTCCTCAATAAGAATGGCAAGTACCACTGGCTGGGACTCGTCGGCATGGTGCCTCTGCTGGCCAATCCGTTCTATGTTGCTCCCCAAAGTAGTGGTGGTGGTTTCGGAGGCTTTGGCGGCGGTGGTCACAGCGGTAGTGGCGGCTTTAGCGGAGGGTCCTTTGGTGGCGGAAGCTTCGGAGGCGGTGGTGCCACATCGCGTTGGTAACGCCATCGTCGTCGAAATATCGGAACATCGAAATATCGCAATTACGAAATAACGAAAAATAATAAATTATGAAACTCAGTAAATCTACAATCGGAATCATTGCAGCCGTTGTCATCATCTGCATCTGGGCTGCCAGTGCTTACAATTCAATGGTCAGCGAGCAGGAGAAAGCTACTACTGCGCTGGCTAACGTACAGTCAGCCTATCAGCGTCGTGCCGACCTCATCCCCAATCTGGTGGAAGTCGTTAAAGGCTATGCCTCACACGAGAAGGAAACCCTCGAAGGTGTCGTTGCTGCACGTTCAAAGGCTACTCAGGTAACTCTTGATCCCACGAACATGACTCCTGAAAAGATGAAGGAGTTCCAACAGGCACAGGGTGAGCTGGGTGCTGCCCTCGGTCGACTGATTGCTATCCAGGAGAACTATCCTGACCTGAAAGCCAACGAGAACTTCCGCGACTTGCAGGCTCAGCTGGAAGGTACCGAGAACCGCATCAACGAGGCCCGCAACAAGTTCAACGGCGTCGTTCAGCAGTACAACATCGTCATCCGCAAGTTCCCCAAGAACCTCCTTGCCGGTATCTTTGGCTTTAACACCATGGATAAGTTCGAGGCTGAGGCAGGTGCAGAGAAAGCTCCCCAAGTAAAGTTCTAATGTTCAGTATGTTGCTGTGGCACAGCAACAAACATTACAATAAATATGGATAACCGTTATATGATGCGCGGTGTTAGTGCCGCCAAAGAAGACGTTCATGCAGCCATCAAGAACATCGACAAGGGTATCTTCCCACAGGCCTTCTGCAAGATTATCCCCGACATTCTGGGTGGCGACCCTGAATACTGTAACATCATGCATGCCGATGGTGCCGGCACCAAGTCGGCCCTCGCCTACATGTATTGGAAGGAGACTGGAGACCTGTCCGTATGGAAAGGTATCGCTCAGGATGCCATCGTGATGAATACCGATGACCTGCTATGCGTAGGTGCTGTAGATAACATCCTGGTATCAAGCACCATCGGTCGTAACAAGATGTTGATTCCTGGCGAGGTTATCTCAGCCATCATCAATGGTACCGATGAACTGCTGGCCGAACTCCGCGAGATGGGCATTGGTATCTATCCCACCGGTGGTGAGACGGCTGACGTGGGTGACCTTGTACGCACCATCATTGTAGATAGCACCGTTACCTGCCGCATGAAACGTTCAGACGTCATCGACAATGCCAATATCCGCCCGGGCGATGTGATCGTTGGTTTGTCGTCAACCGGTCAGGCCACCTACGAGAAGCGCTACAACGGTGGTATGGGTTCCAACGGACTTACCTCAGCCCGCCACGATGTCTTCGCCAAATATCTGGCCGAGAACTATCCTGAGAGCTACGACCACGCCGTACCCGATGAGTTGGTGTATAGCGGTAAATACAAGCTCACCGATGCCGTTGAGGGTTCCCCCGTCGACGCTGGCCAGCTCGTTCTCTCTCCCACCCGCACCTATGCGCCCGTCATCAAGAAGCTGTTAGACGAGCTCCGTCCTGAAATCCACGGTATGGTACACTGCACAGGAGGCGCCCAGACCAAGGTGCTCCACTTTGTGAACGACAACTGTCGTGTCATCAAGGACAACATGTTCCCCGTACCACCCTTGTTCCGTGCCATCCACGAATGCTCCGGCACCGATTGGAAGGAGATGTACCAGGTATTCAATATGGGTCACCGTATGGAAATCTACGTCCGTCCCGAGGTTGCCGATCAGGTCATCGCCCTCTCGAAGAGCTTCAACATCGATGCCCAGGTTATCGGTCATATCGAGGAAGGTCCCAAGAGTCTGACTATCAAGAGTGAATTTGGAGAATTCAATTATTAATACGATATTATCTTCATTTAAGAGGGAAACCTTTCCGGTTTCCTTCTTTTTTATTTCTATATATAAAATTATAAATACTTCACTTTGTTAATTTTGTCAGTAATTTCACAATTCAATCGTTAATTTCTAACAGCCGTTAAGTCTGACGGCAGAATTGTTAAATTGCGACAAAAAGATACGACAAATTGTCAGTATATGGAAAAATGCACCTATATTTGCACCGTCAAACGACAAAAGCGAATACGAACAATAACATTAATTAAACTGATAAGATTATGAAAAAGATTGTAAAGACATTGATGCCAGCCATGTATCTCATGGTTATCGCATTCTCTGCAGCCTCTTGCAACAAGACACAGGCTGCTCCTGCAACAGCCGCTGTTGCTCCAGGACAACCTGTCGACCTCACGTATGCAGCCGAAAAGTCGCTGCCCGCAGTGGTATATATCAAGTCGGTGACCAACTCGAAGGTGCAGACCGTAGAGTATAGCGACCCGTTTGAGGACTTTTTCTCAGACCCGTTCGGTGGTTTCTTCGGACGTGGTCAGGGACAAGGCAACGGTGGTGGCCGCAAGCGTCAGGTGCAGACCCCGAAGCGTGCCGCTGCTGGTTCAGGTGTCATCATCTCGGCAGATGGTTATATTGTGACCAACAACCACGTAGTCGATGGTGCCGACGAGTTGACAGTAACGCTGAACGAAAACTCTAAAGAGTACTCAGCCCGCATCATTGGTGCTGACAAGCAGACCGACCTGGCACTTATCAAGATTGACGCCAAAAACCTGCCCGCAATCGTTATAGCAAACTCAGACGATGTGAAAGTGGGCGAATGGGTATTGGCCGTTGGTAACCCATTGGGACTGAACAACACAGTGACAGCAGGTATCGTTTCTGCAAAGGCCCGTTCGATGGGTCAGGGTGTAAGCTCGATGATTCAGACCGACGCTGCCATCAACCAGGGAAACTCTGGTGGCGCATTGGTGAATACCCGTGGCGAACTGATAGGCATCAACGCCATGCTGGCTTCGCCAACGGGTTCGAACATTGGTTACGGTTTTGCCATTCCTACTACTATCGTCCAGAAAGCCATCGACGACTTTAAGAAGTACGGTACCTACCAGCGCGCCATGATTGGCATCAAGGGTAGCGACGTCAGCAACTATGTGGACGTGGAGAAAGAGAAAGGCAACGAAGTTGACCTAGGCACCATGGAAGGTATCTATATTGCCGAGGTTGTTGAGGACGGTGCAGCTGCTGACGCTGGTCTGCAGAAGGGCGATGTAATCACCACCATTGACGGTAAGAAGGTGAAGCAGTTTGGTGAACTACAGGGCATCATCGCCCAGAAGCGTCCTGGCGACAAGGTGACCGTTAAGTATCTGCGCAACAAGAAGGAGAAGACCGTTACGCTGACACTGAAGAACGAGCAGGGTAACACGAAGGTTGTGAAGAATGCTGATGTCGACGTACTTGGCATCGATGTGCGTCCTGTCACCGAGAGTCAGAAAAAGCAGTTAGAAATCTCGTATGGTCTTGAGGTTCTGAAAGTTAACGGTGGAAAGATGAAGGATGCCGGAGTACCTAAGGGCTTCATCATCCAGGTGGTCAACGACCAACCTATGCGCTCGTTCGACGACTTGCAGGAGGTAGTGAAAGACGCAAAAGACCAGATGCTGGTCATCAAGGGAATCTTCCCGACAGGCAAGCGCGGTGGTTTCGTGGTTTACCTACAGAATGAATAAGGTAAAAAGATAAAACAAGAAAAAACAGAAAAAGTAGGGCATTTTTTTGGTTATTCCAGAAAAATGCCTTACTTTTGCAGTCGGCTATAAAAATACGACTAAATGAGACAACTAAAAATCACCAAATCCATTACGAATCGCGAAAGTGAGTCGCTGGAAAAATACTTACAGGAGATTGGCCATGAGGAATTGCTCTCTACCGACGAAGAAGTTGAGTTGGCACAACGCATCCGCAAGGGCGACCGTAAAGCATTAGACAAGCTCACCAAGGCGAATCTGCGATTTGTGGTTTCTGTTGCCAAGCAGTACCAGAATCAGGGATTGTCACTCCCTGACCTCATCAACGAGGGTAATCTGGGACTCATCAAGGCAGCTGAGAAGTTTGACGAGACACGCGGCTTTAAGTTCATATCTTATGCCGTGTGGTGGATTCGTCAGTCTATCCTGCAAGCTATTGCCGAACAGAGTCGTATAGTCCGCCTGCCCCTGAACCAAGTGGGTTCGGTGAACAAAATTAACCGCATGCTCAACAAGTTTGAGCAAGAGAACGAGCGCCGTCCATCGGTCGACGAGATATCGGAACAAACGGCCCTACCAGAGGACAAGGTTGGCGAGGCAATGCTGGCAAATACCCGTCACGTATCGGTCGATGCGCCCTTTGTAGATGGTGAGGACAACTCACTGCTCGACGTGCTAATAAACGACGATGCGCCAATGGCCGACCGTCAGTTGGTATTGGAGTCTTTACGCGAGGAAATCTCCAATGTGCTCAATACGCTAAGCGACCGTGAGCGCTGTGTCATCAAGGCGTTCTACGGCATCGGTGAACAAGAGATGACGTTGGAAGAGATTGGTAGCAAGTACGGACTAACGCGTGAGCGTGTGCGCCAGATAAAGGAGAAAGCTATCCGCCATCTGCGTAGCAACACAAAGAATCAGTTATTGAAATCATATTTAGGACAATAAGATATTAAAAGTATTTAGGACAATGAGATATTTAAAGTATATCGTACTGACGCTATTTGTCTGCGTCGCCATGGGAGCCGAGGCCAAGACGGTAAAGGCTCGCCACATGTATATATTCGGATTTGCAGCATCGTTCAAGGATTCTGTTGTCTACATGACGGAGATACAGGACGTGCAGGGTGCCTTGTATGATACAAAGACCAAGTTCCTGTTGGGTCGCGATAGCTATTCCGACCAGCTGAAGACCTATTTCAAGGAGAAGATGAAGTTGTCCGACCGCGTGTGCATGGTCATGTTCTCTACTTCAAAGAAAAAAGCTGAGAAGAAGTACCTGAAGCTTCGCAAGAAATATGTCGGAAATAAAAAACGCCCCTCAACATATGAGGTGCGCTATGTGACAACGCAGGATTTCGAGTTCGAAACTGTTAGTTTAGATGAGTAATAGTGACGGCGGGAAAACCGCCGTCAACTATTTTTAGGGATTGTTCTTTTCGAAGATAGTCATTCGCTCCTCCAATTGGGCATACTGATGGTCTTCGATGAATGACGTGCAGACACGCAGGCCTTCCTGATGCGAACCTGTGGTTATCAGACAGATAGCCGACACTCCGTAGTACATCAGTTCCTTGGCCAATTCACCACTGGTCATCTGCTTATAGCCAATGGTAAAGTAGAAACCATCGGCAACAGGTTCGTCAAGGTCTTTGTCATAAACTACATGGAAACCGTGACGACAGAAAATCTCCTTCAGTTTGTGAGCACGCTCGCCATAGACGCTAACCTCTTTACGGAAGTCGTATTCACCATCAGTAGCCGCTTTCAGCATAGCCGCCATCGCATATTGGGCAGAATGACTGGTACCTGAAGACAGGGCATAGAGCATGCGCGTCGAGAAGACCAGACCGAAAGGCAGACCCTGATAGCGCTGTGCCAGCTGATCAAAATGACGATGGAACAACTTATCCGAAATGCACACTACGCCAATACGCTCGCCAGCATACGAGAATGCCTTCGAACCGCTGATGAGCAGCATATAGTTGTCGGTATAACGGCCTACGGTAGGCTGATAAGGTGGCTGGAAGGGTACGCTGAGGTCTTTGCGGAAGTCCATAGCAAAGTAGGCCAAGTCTTCCATCACCACGCAATCATACTTCGTAGCCAAAGTGCCAATGGCTTGCAGTTCCTGTTCGTTCAGACAGATCCATGCAGGGTTGTTGGGATTGGAATAGACGATGGCACAGATGTTGCCATTCTTCAAATACGACTCCAGCTTCGGCCCTAGTTTCTCGCCACGGAAGTCATAGACGTCGAATGTCTCGTATTTCACACCCATCACCTGCAGTTGCATCTTCTGCACGGGGAATCCTGGGTCGATGAACAACACGGTATCCTTGCCTTTTTGCGCCTGCGAACAGGTAAGGAACGAGGCAAACGTGCCCTGCATAGAACCCGTAACAGGAACACATCCTTCGGCAGCTATATCCACCCCAATGAACGCCTTTACGAAGCGCGAAGCCTCCTTTTTCAGTTCAGGATAGCCCTGAATATCGGGATACGAGTGAGCAATACCATCCTGCAAGGCCTTGACCTGTGCATCGACACCCACCTGTGCGGCAGGCAGTCCAGGAATACCCATTTCCATCTTGATAAACTCTACCCCACTTGCCTTTTCTGCTTGGGCAGCCACCTGCTTCACTTCGCGGATGGTAGCCTTAGCAAAATCTGTAATGCCAAGGTCGCTGATAAGTTTATCAACTAGTTCTTTCTTAATTGGTGTCTCCATTTCTTTCGTTATTACGTTATAACGTTATATCGTTATTACGACTTTATTTTTGAGCCTCACGACCTATTGCCAATGCCTTGATATTTGCCTCAACGATAGCATCGCCCTTACGACCAAACACTCGACGGATAGCATCCTCCAGTTTCTCATACTCAATACCAAGTGCTTTCTGGGCAGCACCCAACAGGATAACATTAGCCGAACGAGGCACACCTGCATCCTTGGCCTTCTCCTCGATGTCGAGCATGATGACATTAGATAACTTTGCGAGGTCATTTTTGATAACCTCGATATCAGGATAATTCGGAATGTTAACAAACGGCGTGCTGCTAGTGATAATCCAGCCATTCTTCGAGAGATACGGAAGGTAGCGCAGCGCCTCCATGGGTTCCATGGAGATAATAACGTCAGCACCACCCTTTGGAATCAGGTCGCTGGCAATGGCATTGCTCGAGATGCGCAGGTTCGACTGTACGTCACCACCGCGCTGACTCATGCCGTGTACCTCGGCCTGCTTGATGTATAGGTTCTCGTTCATGGCGGCTTCGCCAATGATAGTAGCGATAGAGAGGATACCTTGTCCGCCTACGCCACACAATATGATATCGGTTTTCATAATTTACAATTTGACGATTTATAATTTACTTTTTCTCAGCCGCTTTCTTTTGTTTCAGATGACGTTGCAAGGTCTGCATACACTCACGACGCGGAATAATGACAGACGTCCCCTTATAGTTAATCTCATCGCGGATAATCTGTGTAATCTCCGGCATATTCTTCGGCAGTGGAACTACCACCTTCAGGTGTTCGTCCGAGAGTCCCAAACCACGACAGATTGCCTCAAACTTATTAGTACCGGCAGAGTCCTGTCCACCCGTCATACCTGTTGTCAGGTTGTCAGAAATGATAACGGTGATGTTTGCATTCTCGTTGATGGCATCCAGCAGACCCGTCATACCACTATGCGTGAACGTTGAATCACCAATGATAGCAACGGCAGGCCATTGACCTGCGTCGGAAGCGCCCTTAGCCATCGTGATTGAAGCACCCATATCTACACATGAGTGGATGGCACGGAATGGAGGCAGGAAACCCAGCGTATAACAACCGATGTCACCAAAGACACGGGGATTTTCATATTCCTTGAGCACCTCATTGAGAGCAGCATAGACGTCACGGTGACCACAACCCTGACAGAGTGCAGGAGGACGTGGAGCCACATCTGCACACGGATCAAAGCACTCGCCAATCTCCATACCCAAGGCTTTCTTCACCACGTCGGGTGTCAACTCACCCGTACGAGGCAATGTTCCATCCAGCTTACCGTGAACATTCTTCAGGTCGGCAACGCCACGGACGATATCCTCGATGAACGGTTGGCCCTCCTCGACGATGAGTACCTCGTCGCACTCATCCAACAAACGGCGCACCAGCTTCTTGGGCAACGGATACTGAGAAATCTTCAGGATGGGATAAGGACTTCCCTGCGGGAAGCACTCGTTAACATAGTTGAAGCCAATACCACTGGCCAGAATACCCAGTTTGCGGTCGTGACCTTCTATATATATATTATAGGTGGAACCTGCAGCATCGTCCTCTAACTGTGCCTGTTGAGCGGTAACGGCATCGTTGCGTTTTTTGGCATTGGCAGGCAACAGTACCCAGTTGGCTGCCTTCGCATCATAGTTCAGCGCATTCTGCTCGCGGGGAGCATCAGCCAACTCAACAACAGCACGGCTATGAGCCATACGTGTGGTAACACGCATCAACACGGGCAGACATTGCTTCTCTGAATAGTCAAAGGCAGCAGCCATCATATCGTAGGCCTCCTGCTGGTTCGACGGCTCAAAGGTGGGAATCATTGCAAACTTACCATAGAAACGAGAGTCCTGCTCGTCCTGACTGGAGTGCATCGAAGGGTCGTCAGCCACCAGCACGACAACACCACCGTTGACACCGGTCATGCCACTGTTCACAAATGGATCAGCACAGACGTTCAGTCCCACATGTTTCATGCACACCAGCGCGCGCTTTCCCATGAACGACATACCCAGGGCTGCCTCCATAGCCGTCTTCTCATTGGTCGACCAGCGACTGTGTACGCCACGCTCCTTGGCCAGCGGTGACATCTGGATATACTCTGTAATCTCAGTAGAGGGAGTGCCCGGATAGGCATAGACGCCACTCAGTCCTGCATCAAGTGCTCCCTGAGCAATGGCCTCGTCTCCTAACAACAGTTTCTTCATATTTCTGACTAAAATTGGTTATTTCTGATAAATTGTTCGCAAAGATACAAATTATATTTCAAATCAACAAAAAAAAGAGCTGCAACCTTTCAATTGCAGCTCTTTTTTATTCGTTTTGCTTACTCGATGTGTCTTTTACTTCACTTTGGCAACGATAGCCTTGAAAGCCTCAGGGTTGTTCAGAGCGAGGTCGGCGAGCACCTTGCGGTTGATTTCGATACCAGCCTTAGCCAGCTTACCCATGAGTACAGAATAGCTCATACCCTCCTGACGAGCGGCAGCGTTGATACGCTGAATCCACAGGGCACGGAAGTTGCGCTTCTTGTTCTTACGATCGCGATAAGCGTAGGTAAGACCCTTCTCCCAAGTGTTCTTGGCTACTGTCCAAACATTCTTGCGGGCACCAAAGTAACCGCGAGTGAGTTTCAGAATTCTTTTACGTTTTGCACGTGATGCAACGTGATTGACTGATCTTGGCATAGTTTTCTAATACTTTTAATGTTTGACAATAGGTGAATTAACGGAGACACAACAGGTCACGAACCTGCTTCATGTTTGAGTTGTCGACGAGTGTAGAACCGCAGAGGTTGCGCTTCTGCTTCTTGGTCTTCTTAGTCAGAATGTGACTGTGGTAAGCATGGTGTCTCTTGATCTTACCTGTACCGGTAAATGAGAATCTCTTCTTGGCACCGGAATTTGTCTTTACTTTTGGCATTGTTTTTAAAAATTAAATTGTTATTAATAATCGGCAGCTACGCATATACCGGGCGCGCCACCTGTTTCATTTACTTTTTGACTTATTCGTCTTCTGTTTCTGTCAGCTTCTTCAGCGCATCAGCACTAATCTTGGCATTGGCAAACAGACCACCATTGGCAGGAGTATCTGCGTCTACCTCCTTGGGCTGACTCTGACGGGCGTTCTCCTTGGCCTCGGCAACAGCAGCCTCACGGTCGCGTGCCTGCTGGCTCTTCTTCTGAGCACCAGCCTTTTTGGGAGCCAGATAAAGGAACATTTTCTTTCCTTCCAATGAGGGCATTCCCTCTACTTTACCAAACTCCTCCAAGTCGTTGGCGAAACGTAGCAACAACACTTCTCCCTGTTCCTTGAAGAGGATGGAACGACCACGGAAGAACACATACGCACGTACCTTATTACCTTCTTCCAGGAATTCCTTGGCGTGCTTCAACTTAAATTGATAGTCGTGCTCGTCGGTCTGAGGTCCAAAACGGATTTCCTTCACCTCTACCTTCACCTGCTTAGCCTTCATTTCTTTCTGGCGCTTCTTCTGCTGGTAAAGGAATTTCGAGTAGTCGATGAGACGACATACGGGAGGATTGGCATTGGGAGAAATCTCTACCAGATCAACGCCCTGATCACGAGCCATATCCAATGCCTGACGTGTAGGAACAACAGTGCTTCCACCGTCACCAACAATACGCACTTCACGTACTCTGATCTGCTCGTTTACACGATACTGATTCTTAATGTTGTCGTTCTTCATCAACTCTTTTTTACGAAATCGGCTGCAAAGGTACTAAAAATTGCACAAACCACAAAGTTTTTTTCCATTTATTTTTCACATGTACAATACTTTTTGTTTTCCATTTGTCGGAATAATTGTCTTTTTCACTTTTCCTATAAAATATTGCACATTTTTTTTGCAAATGTGCAGGAAAAGCATTACCTTTGCACAAAATTTTGAAAATTGTGCAATGAACGACATACCGAGTTTCAATTCTTATATTGAACAAACCATCAAAGACAACTGGTTGCTCGACGCATTGACAGACTACAAGGGTATCACCTTGCAGTACCATGATGTAGCCCGAAAGATTGAGAAGCTTCACATCATGATGGAGGCAGCCGGTATTCAAAAAGGAGACAGGATAGCCGTGTGTGGACGTAATTCCGCACACTGGGCCGTAGCATTCTTGGCCACCATTACCTATGGTGCCGTTATTGTGCCCATTCTTCACGAGTTTAATGCTGAGCAGATACACAATATCGTCAACCACTCTGAGTCACGCCTACTATTTGTAGGCGACTATGTGGTGAAGAGTATCAATCCCGACGAGATGCCTGCTTTGGAGGGTATCTTCAATCTTCCCGACTTCTCGCTCCACACGTCGCGTAGCGAGAAACTCACCGATGCCCGCGAGCGCCTGAACGAATTGTTTGGCAGCCGCTTCCCCAACGCCTATCGCAAGGAAGACATCCATTGGCACAAGGACTCTGCCGAGGAGCTCTGCATGATTAACTACACCAGCGGTACCACGGGTTTCTCGAAAGGTGTCATGTTGCCCTATCGTGCTATATGGGGTAACGTTGACTTCTGCCAAAAGAACCTGGCCAACCGCATGCCTAAGTTCAGCAACATGCTGAACATTCTGCCTATGGCTCATATGTACGGTATGGCTATCGAGTTTCTCTTCCCTTTTTGCTCAGGCTACCACCTGCATTTCCTTACACGTCTGCCCTCACCGGCTATCATCGCCGAGGCTTTCCAGGAGGTCAAACCCGACGTGGTCATTGCCGTACCACTGATAATCGAGAAGATTATCCGCAAGCGCGTATTCCCCAAGATACAATCCAACGCCATGAAGATACTGTTGCAGATGCCCGTAGTCCAGAAAAAGGTCAGAGAGCGCATCTGTCAGGAGGTCTACAATGCTTTTGGAGGACGTGCCTACCAGGTCATTGTGGGTGGAGCACCATTGAACCAAGAGATAGAGTCGTTCCTGAAGAGCATCGACTTCCCCATTACCGTAGGCTACGGTACCACCGAGTGTGCACCTCTTATCTCTTATAGCGACTACCACGACTTTGTGCCAGGCTCCTGCGGTACCCCCCTGCCCTGCATGGAGGTCAAGATTAACTCGTCAGACCCTCAGAACGTGGAGGGCGAGATTATCTGTCGCGGTACCAACGTCATGTTGGGCTACTACAAGAATCAGGAGGCCACCCATCAGGCTATCGACCGCGAGGGTTGGTACCATACTGGCGACCTAGCCACGATGGCTGCCGATGGTCATATCTTCATCCGTGGTCGTCTGAAAAACATGCTACTGGGTGCTAATGGTCAGAACGTCTATCCCGAGGAAATCGAGGACAAACTCAACTCTATGGCGATGGTCAGCGAGAGTCTGATCGTTCAGCGTGGCGATCACCTGATAGCCCTTGTCCACCCCGATATGGACGAGGTGAAGACGATGGGATTCTCGCAGGAGGAACTGGAGCAGGTCATGGAACAGAACCGTCAGCAGCTCAACGTCCAACTGCCCGTCTACAGCAAGCTACAAGCCTTTGAACTTCAGGAAGAAGAGTTCCAGAAGACACCTAAGAAGAGTATCAAACGTTACTTATATAAATAAGGTAATATTATGGAAAACGTACCTAGTTTTAACCAACTAATACAGGAGAGCATCATCAACAATTGGGACCTTGATGCACTCACCGACTACAAAGGAGCCACCCTGCAATTCCACGATGTGGCCCGCAAGATAGAGAAACTGCACATTCTGTTTGAGAACAGCGGTGTGGTAAAGGGCGACAAGATTGCCCTCTGCGGACGCAACAGCAGCCAGTGGGCCGTGGCCTTCCTAGCTACGCTGACCTATGGAGCAGTAGCCGTGCCCATCCTGCACGAGTTCATGGCCGAGCAGATTCACAACATCGTGAACCACTCCGATGCCAAGCTTCTGTTTGTCGGTGACCATGTGGCTACACAGATTGACCCCATGCAGATGCCTCATCTGGAGGGTATCATCAACAACCCTGACTACTCGCTCATGATTAGCCGTACCGACAAGCTCACCTATGCCCGCGAGCACCTCAATGAACTCTATGGTAAGAAGTTCCCCAAATACTTCCGCAAGGAGCATGTCGAATACTACAAGGAAGCCAACGGCGAAGAACTGGCTATGATTAACTACACCAGCGGAACGACGGGGTTCTCCAAGGGTGTCATGATTCCCTACCGCGCCCTCTGGTCTAACTATGACTTCGCAGACCACGTGCTGGGTAAGATTATCAACCGTGGCGACCGCGTCATCTCCATCCTGCCCATGGCCCACATGTACGGCATGGCCTTCGAGTTCGTCTTCGAGTTCCTGCATGGCTGTCATGTTTACTACCTGAACCGCATCCCCTCGCCGGCCATCATCGCACAGGCCTTTGCCGATATCAAACCCAAGGTTATCATCGCTGTACCCTTGGTTATCGAGAAGATTATCCGCAAGAAGGTATTCCCCAAGATACAGAACAACCGCATGCGCCTGCTGCTCTCCATGCCCGTCATTTCCAAGAAGGTGCGCGAGAAGATTTGCCAGGAGGTCATCAAGGCCTTCGGTGGCGAGCTCTACGAGGTCATTATAGGTGGAGCAGCCTTCAACCAGGAGGTTGAGTCGTTCCTCAAGCGCATCGAGTTCCCCTATACGGTGGGTTACGGTGCCACTGAGTGTGCCCCCATCATCTGCTATCGCGACTGGCACACCTTTGTGCAGGGCTCTTGCGGAATGGCTGCCCGCCACATGGAGGTCAAAATCAACTCATCGAATCCTGCCGAGATTCCTGGCGAAATCCTTGCCCGTGGCCTCAACACCATGCTGGGCTACTACAAGAACGAGGAGGCCACTGCCGAGACTCTCGACCGCGACGGCTGGTATCATACAGGGGATCTCGGCACAATGGACTACGGAGGCAACGTATTCATCAATGGCCGTTCAAAGAACATGCTTCTGGGTCCCAGCGGTCAGAACATCTATCCGGAGGAGATTGAGGACAAGCTCAACTCCATGACGATGGTCGTAGAGAGCGTTGTCGTACAGCGCGACAACAAGCTCGTTGGACTCGTATATCCCGATTACGACGAAGCCAAGAACATGCGCTTCAACGATGACGATATCAAGAACATCATGGAGCAGAATCGTCTGCAGCTCAACGAGCTCCTGCCCGCTTACGAGAAGCTGACTGAGATAGAAATCCGCACCGAAGAATTCGAGAAAACACCTAAGCGCAGCATCAAACGCTTCCTGTATACCTAACAGCGCAATCAGTAAGGGAACAACAAGGCACAAAGGAGAATCTGACTCTTTTGTGCCTTAATATTTTCGTGGAGTATAGAGGGGCCAGGTGACTTGGCGGAAGAGAACATAATCGTTGAGCAACGTGCGGCGAGGACAGGGCGTGACACCCTGGTAACGCTCGCCACGAACGGTAAAGTGGTAACGCGATTCGTTGCCCTGATAATCCCTTAATATATAAGTAAGATGGTAGGGACGTTCCTCGGAGAAGCAAATAACCCCTTGTTCAAAGTTGGTATGCAGGATGGGTAGGCGCATGCCAGACTCACGGAACGACTTCATATACCATACGCGAGTGCGACGCCAATGGTCATAATCACCCCAGAGGTTGACTTCCGACTGACAAGAGACGGGAATACTGTCGACATCCGAACGGAACACCTCGCGACCATCAACCAACAGGCGAGTATAGCGAATACCATAGTGGTTATAGGTGGCCTCCGAGTAATCGTCAGCCCAGAGTGCAAAGCCTACCCTGCCCCATGCCGTCAGTTCACGCTTGAGCGTCCATTCTGAGTGTTGTACCTTGGTGTCAGGAGCGCCAAAGCCTATGGTTTGTTTGGTGAATCCGCCATTAAAAACACCCTCACCATCCATAGGATAAGCCATAAAGGAGTGTGCCTGAGGAGCCACGGTATCGGCAATAATAGTGGCTAGTTTCATCAAAGGATCACGCAACACCCAGGTATCGGTATCGTGTAGTTCCAAGTGCAAATGAGGCCCCGTAGAGTGGCCCGTATTACCGCTGATAGCGATATGGGCACCAGCCTTGACAGGGAACTTGTCCGCAGGGAGAACTACCGACAACGTATCCTTGGAGCCCGTGCGCTGCAATTGGTCTTCGTACTGGTCGGCAAAGCGCTTCAGGTGGCAATAGACGCTGGTCATGCCGTCAGGGTGACTGACGTAGATGGCATTGCCGAAGCCATACATATTGACCGTCAGACGCGATACATAGCCGTCGGCAATGGCAAAGATGTCCTTTCCCTCCACATTGCCTGTCTTGACATCGATGCCGCCATGAAAATGAAACGGCCGCGGTTCGCCAAAGTTGCCCGCCAGCGTGATGTCGTAATCGACGGGACTTTCATAGGCGACATTACGAATGCCGACAGGCTCGGATTCATCAGAGCCGCAGCCTGTCAGCAATAGCACACAGCATGTAAGAAATGTGAGTCTTAGCATGCTTTGAACGACATGTCGAGTCCCTTCACACTATGAGTTAAAGCACCTACACTAATGAAGTCGACGCCCTGCTCGGCATAGTCGCGAATGGTATCGAAGGTGATACCACCAGAGGACTCTGTTTCGTAGCGGCCAGCAATAATACCAACGGCTTTCTTCGTATCAGGCACAGAGAAGTTGTCGAGCATGATACGGTCAACGCCACCGTGGTCAAGCACCTGCTGCAGCTCCTCGAACGAGCGTACCTCAATCTCAATCTTCAGGTCGAGACCTTTCTCCTTGAGATAGGTGTGACAGCGGTCGATGGCATTGACAATGCCACCAGCGAAATCCACATGGTTGTCCTTTAGGAGAATCATGTCGAACAGTCCGATGCGATGGTTACAGCCGCCACCAATCTTCACGGCCTGCTTCTCCAGCATGCGCATGCCAGGAGTGGTCTTGCGGGTATCCAGCACACGGGTCTTGGTGCCTTTCAGGTGCTGTACATACTTATCGGTCATGGTAGCAATACCACTCATACGTTGCATGATGTTCAGCATCAAACGCTCCGTCTGCAACAGCGAACGCGTCTTACCAGTAACAATCATAGCGATGTCACCCTTCTTGACACGAGCACCGTCCTGCATCAATACCTCGACCTTCATCGTGGGGTCAAAGCGGTGGAACACTTCCTTGGCAACTTCTACACCAGCCAGGATACCATCCTCCTTGATGAGCAGATGCGACTTACCCATTGCGTCCTCAGGAATGCAACACAAGGTGGTATGGTCGCCATCACCAATATCTTCTGCAAACGACAGATCAATGAGTCTGTCTACCAACTCCTTGACGTCCATGTCGTAGTTGGGTCTGTAGAAATCAATACTTAACATATGCCTTTATTTATTGAGTTTTTTATGTTCACTGTTATACCAAAGTCCAAACCAGATTGCAGCTATACCGAGACAGACAAGACCAATGATATAGCCGGTATCACCCAGGCCGAACATCTGCTTCGAGACAAAGGCATAGGTAGAGCAAACGGTGGTCATGAAGAGAGCCGGTATGAGCGTCACCCAGTAGCACTTGTTGTTACGAACCAGATAAACCGTTACTGTCCACAGCGTGAAGACCGACAGCGCCTGGTTAGACCAACCAAAATATTGCCAGATGGTATTGAAACCATCAGGGTTCTTAATCTGCCAAACGAGCATGGCTATCGACACGCCAAACATCGGGATACAGATGAGCAAACGCTTAGCAATTGGGCGCTGGTTCAACTTCAGCCACTCGGCAACAATCAGTCGGGCTGAGCGAAACGCCGTATCACCACTGGTAATCGGTGCAGCCACCACGCCCAACATGGCAAGGATGGCTCCCACAACACCCAACCAGTCATTACAAACAAGGTTGACGACAGCAGGAGCAGAGGTATAGAAGCCCTTCTCAGCACCAATAATCAACTCGTAACCTGGCGTAGGGTCGCCATAAAAGAACCACATGGAAACAGTAGCCCAGATGAGGGCAACCATACCTTCGGTAATCATAGCTCCATAGAAAATGGGGCGTCCCATTTTCTCACTCTTCACGCAACGAGCCATCAAAGGACTCTGCGTAGCATGGAAGCCAGAGATAGCGCCACAGGCAATAGTGATGAAGAGCGCTGGGAAGATGGCATCGGTCCACTTCTCGGGCTGTGCCTCCTTACCCATATTATAGAAATTCGTCCAGAGTTCTGGCAGGTTCGGCATCTTAATGAATAACACCACCATCAGAGCGGCTGCCATAAAGAGCAGCGAGAAGGCAAACAAGGGGTATATCTTGCCGATAATCTTGTCAATAGGTAGCATGGTGGCAATGATGTAATAGACGAAGATAATGCCAACCCACATCATGGTCTCACCACCTATTGTATGGAGTATCTCAGCAGGAGAATAAACAAACACCGTACCCACTATGATGAGTAATAACACCGTGAAAACCAACATGATAGACTTCGGAGCTTTACCTAAATATGCACCTACCAGTTCAGGCAGACTGGCACCTCCATGACGCATAGAGAGCATGCCAGAGAGATAGTCGTGAACAGCTCCTGCAAAAATGCATCCGAAGACAATCCACAGGTAGGCTACTGGGCCAAACTTAGCACCCATGATGGCACCAAAGATGGGGCCCGTTCCCGCAATGTTCAGAAACTGAATCATGAATACCTTCCAGTTAGGAAGAACAATAAAGTCCAACCCGTCGGCCTTAGCCACGGCGGGTGTCACACGGTCATCGGGGCCGAACATGCTTGATACAAAGCGGCCATAGAGCAGATAACCCAGAATAAGAGCCACGAAGCTCAGCGAAAATGTAATCATTTTTAGTATTGATATTTATTTCGACTGCAAAAGTATATAAAAATTATGAATTATGCATATGCATTATGAATTATTTTGTACCTTTGCAGCCAAAAAGTTGAAAATTGAAGCGATTTCTATTTATAATCCTGCTATTCTGCACACTTTCCATCACCGCTCAACCCAAATATGAGGTGCGAGCCGTTTGGCTCACCACACTGGGCGGTCTGGACTGGCCGAAGAGCTACGCCCACGACGGTATGGGTATCCAGCGACAGCAGGAGGACCTCTGCCGCATACTGGACCAATTGCAGGTCATTAATGTCAATACCGTACTTTTCCAGACGCGTGTCCGTGCTACTACCGCCTACCCTTCAGAACTGGAGCCGTGGGAGGGCAGTTTGTCGGGTGTTCCTGGGAAGACACCAGGTTGGGACCCACTGCAATTTGTCATCAACGAGTGCCATCGCCGCGGAATGGAATTGCATGCGTGGGTCGTCGCCATCCCCATCGGCAAATGGAACACCATTGGATGTAAGACGATGCGCAAGTGGCACCCCATGCTCGTAAAACGCATTGGCGAGGAAGGTTACATGAATCCAGAGTCGCCCCTGACGGCTGACTATATCGCCAATATCTGCGAGGAGATTACCACGCGCTACGATATCGACGGCATCCATCTGGACTACATCCGCTATCCGGAAACGTGGAAAGGACGCAAATATCACGAGAACATCACGCGTATTGTACGTAGCGTCAACCAACGGGTAAAGCGCCACAAACCGTGGGTGAAGATGAGTTGTTCGCCCATTGGCAAGTATGGCAACCTGTCGCGCTATCGTTCTGGTGGTTGGGATGCCTACAACCGTGTGGCACAGGACGCCCAGGGATGGTTGCGCGAGGGACTGATGGACCAGCTCTACCCGATGATGTACTTCTCGGGCAACAATTTCTACCCCTTTGCCATCGACTGGCAGGAGCAGAGCTACGGACGTACCATTGTATCGGGCTTGGGCACTTACATGTTGCACCCTTATGAGCGCAACTGGCCATTATCGGAGGTGAAACGCCAGCTAAGCGTCACCCGCGAATTGGGCATCGGCCATTGCCACTTCCGCACAAAGTTCCTGTTAGACAACGTGAAAGGCATCTATGACTACATGCGTCAGACGGACTGCCATCCGGCACTCATTCCCCCTATGACATGGGCACAAAGCATTGCACCTTTAGCCCCCACCCGACTGAACGTAGAGCGCACCGCAGGTGGCGACAACCTCTCGTGGAGCGGCGCACAGGACCGCAGCAACGGCCCATACCTATTATATAATATATATGCCTCGACAGAAGAGCCCGTTGACATCTCCCGTGCGGAGAACCTCATCGCCACACGTCGCACAGCCACCACACTGAGTATCCGTCGAAAGCTAGACAAACCCATGCTACACTATGCGGTAACCGCCCTCGATCGTTATGGCAACGAGAGTCAGCCCATACACTCGTCTGATAAGACCACACCCTCCGTTGCCGTTACTACCCTGTTACCTAACAACGGTAAGATGCTGACCGTTCCCCTGCGCAATACCTTCGATGCAGACCTACTGGCTGTTTGCGACTTGAAAGGACGAAAAATACGCAATTATACCAACCGCCAGCAAATTAACATCAGTCAGCTACCGGAAGGTATGTATCTGCTGAAGTCGATGGACAAGAAAGGGCGCATGCATCGTTTAGGCATATTCAGCATCAAGCGATAATTTTTGAAGTAGAATTTGGTAGTTCCACTAAATTACATTACCTTTGCCAACGTAATGGAAAAAGTGATACTGGGTATTGACCCTGGAACGAACATCATGGGATATGGCGTCATCAAGGTCGTAGACAACAAAGCGGAGATGGTGACAATGGGTGTCATCGACCTGCGTAAGTTTGGCGACGGATACCTGAAACTGGGTCATATCTTCGAGCGTGTAACGGGTATCATCGAGGGGTATCTGCCCGACGAGATGGCTATCGAGGCGCCATTCCTGCAGAAGAACGTGCAGACGACCTTGAAACTGGGACGCGCCCAGGGAACAGCCATCGCCGCAGCCATCCAGCGCGGAGTGCCCGTCCACGAGTATGCGCCCATGAAAATCAAGATGGCCATTACGGGCAATGGTGCCGCCTCAAAAGAACAGGTCGCAGGGATGTTGCAACGGCTGATGAAATTCGACAAAGATGCGCTGTCAAAGTTTATGGATGCCACTGACGCGCTGGGTGCTGCCTACTGCCACTTCATGCAGATGAACCGCCCTGAGTCGCAAGCGCACTACAAGGGATGGAAAGACTTTATCGTCAAGAACAAAGAAAAAGTGAGCAAGACATGTCAAAAATAACCGCCATAGCAGGACGTAACGGTAGCGGAAAGACGTTATACATAGACCAGCTGAGAAAACAGTTGGCCTCAGATAAGGTGCGCTATATCGCCTTCACGGACTCTTATGGCGTGAATGTTGATGGACAATATTATCTGCAACTACGCTGGAACCAGCACGACATCGACCACGAGACACCTACTGTAGGAGAACTGCTACAACGTGCCTACCTACTGGCTGGCGAGGATACCGTAGAGCGTCGACAGATGCAGCAACAACTGTATGCGTTGTTCCACATGGAGGAGTTCTTAGATAAGTATATCATCACGCTGTCAAGTGGTGAGCTGCGAAAGTTTCAGTTGACGAAGACACTCTTTGCCAACCCGAAACTGCTCATTATGGACAACCCGTTCATAGGACTGGATGCGGAAACGCGCGACCAGCTGAGGGACCTGCTGCAGCTGTTGGTAGAGAAGCGGGATATGGAAATCATGCTCGCCATGTCAAAGACGGACGATATACCATCGTTTGTCAACGAGATAAAATGGATGGGAAAACAGGAGCCCGTACCTGCCCACGTGCTGAGCGACGAGAAAAGGGAAGCGATTCTGTCACTTCCATATACAAATAGTGACTACGACTGCCAACGTGTCATAGATATGAAGCAGGTCAGCATCCGATATGGAGAGCGAACTATTCTGAAAGGCCTAGACTGGACTGTCATGAACGGTGAACGCTGGGCGCTGTCAGGACAAAATGGCAGTGGCAAGTCGACATTGCTGTCATTGGTCTGTGCCGACAATCCACAGAGCTATGCCTGCGACATAACACTTTTTGACCGACCTCGCGGTTCTGGAGAGAGCATTTGGGACATCAAAAAGCACATCGGCTACGTATCGCCAGAGATGCACCGCTCATACAAGCGCAACCTGCCAGCTATTCGCATTGTGGCCAGTGGATTGATGGACTCCATCGGACTCTATGCCATTCCCAATCCGCAAGACTACGACAAGTGCCGCTGGTGGCTTGACATTTTCGGTATCGGAAATCTGGCAGACAAACCGTTTCTCCAGCTCTCTAGCGGCGAACAACGATTGGTGTTGCTAGCCCGTGCCTTCGTGAAAGACCCACAACTGCTGATTCTTGATGAGCCACTACACGGCTTAGACCTCTGGAATCGCCGACTGGCAAAGGACGTCATTGAGACATTTTGTCAGCGCAAAGGCAAGACGCTCATCATGGTGACGCACTACCAAGAGGAATTGCCAAACAACATTACGAACCATTTATTCTTAAAGAAACAGATATGAAGAAAGTAATATTACTCGCATTGCTGGCCATTGCTACCAGCATGCAGGCCCAAGAGGCTTACAACGAACTGCGTCAGAAAGCAAAAGCCACCGTTGCTGACCCAAAGACGAATAGCGTAGTGAAACAAATCAGTCAGTTCAAGCTCGATGCCCTGAACTACATGGCTATCAAGATGCAGGAGGTGATGCCTGACTCCAGCGTAACATTCCTCGACAAGCAGGCCATCGCCATGGACAACTTCGTGAATTTCTACGTAGAGAAACTCATCGAGTCAACCAAGAAGCCCAATGTGCAACAAATCAAAATGATCAAGATGTTCATGGATGCCAGCTATTCTAATCCGCTGTTCAATGACAAGGACACGGAACTGGTGCTGAGCTACTACAACTCGGCAGAGAGCATGACACGCTTCTCACTGGATACCGACTGGAGAAAGGCGGTAGCAGCGCTGGCTCATCTCTATGGTCTCGACAAGTAATATTGTTGGCATGATGTTTGCAATCTCGTAAATTGTCAAATAGTAAATTATAGTGACCAGTCATTTTTCATCCAAGGTATCTGAAGTCCTCGCCTTCTCACGTGAGGAAGCAGCCCGTTTGGCCAGCCGTAGTGTAGGTCCTGAGCATCTGCTCTTAGGACTGATGCGCAGCAAAAACGGGCCTGTGCTCAACGTCTTCCAGCGACTCGACGTCAATCCGCTCTCTGTCAAGACGGAGTTGGAGAGTCGTGTGCGCGAAAACGAACTGGGAATGCCCATCACCACCTCGGAACTGCTACTTAACGAGCAAGCAAGCAACATCCTGAAATTGGCCGTCCTTGAAGCACGCCTACAGCGTTCGACAAAGGTTGACGAGCAGCACCTGCTGCTGGCCATCCTGCATGACCAAGCAGAGAATGGTGCCAAACAAGTATTGGAATTCAACAACATGAACTACGAAGACGTATTGACGCTACTGAGCGTGAAAGATAATGTGACCAGCGGTATCGGTATGCCCGAAGAAGACTACGAAGAAGAGGAGAGTCCTGCTGGCAACGAGAATGTGTCCAGCGGTTCAGCCGCTGGGAAAACCACTACCCAACAGCAGAAGACAAAGTCGAAGACACCTGTACTCGACAACTTTGGCACAAACCTGACGGAGAGTGCCGCTTTGGGTAAGCTCGACCCGTGTATCGGCCGTGAAAACGAGATACAGCGCGTCATTGAGATATTAGGCCGTCGCAAAAAGAACAACCCCATCCTTATTGGTGAGCCTGGCGTAGGTAAGAGTGCTATCGTAGAGGGTCTTGCAGAGATGATTGTCATGCATCGCTGTTCACCTACCTTATATAATAAGCGTATCTACACACTCGACATGACGGGTGTGGTAGCAGGAACGAAATATCGTGGACAGTTTGAGGAACGCATGAAGATGCTAGTAAAGGAGTTGGAACAAAATCCTGACATCATCGTGTTCATCGACGAGATACACACGCTTATCGGGGCTGGCTCGACACCTGGTAGCATGGATGCAGCCAACATTCTGAAACCCGCCTTAGCACGTGGTACTATCCAGTGTATCGGAGCCACCACACTTGACGAATATCGTAACAGTATCGAGAAGGACGGAGCCTTGGAGCGTCGTTTCCAGAAGGTGCAGGTGGAACCTACCACCAATGAGCAGACACTGGAGATCTTGCGCAACATCCGTGGACGCTACGAGTATTTCCACCACGTAAACTATACTGACGAGGCTCTGGCGGCCTGTGTCAAACTGACAGACCGCTACGTCTCAGACCGCTTCATGCCAGACAAAGCCATTGATGCGCTTGACGAGGTAGGATCACGTGTACACCTGCGGACAGCTAATATTCCTCCCGAGATTACTGACAAAGAGGCAGAAATCAAAGATGTCAAGGAGAAAAAAGAGGAAGCTGTTGGCAATCAGAACTTCGAACTGGCCGCCAGCTATCGCGACCGTCAGACCGTCCTGGAGCGTGAGTTACAGGAACTAAACAAAAAGTGGCTGGAGGGTGACGTTGACGTTCGTCAGACGATTACCGAACAGGAGGTAGCCGAAGTGGTCAGCATGATGACTGGCATTCCCGTACAACGCATGGCACAGGAGGAAGGTATCCGCCTGAAGGGTATGGCGCAGGAGTTAAAACAGCACGTCATCGCCCAGGACAAGGCTATCGACAAAATGGTCAAAGCCATCCAGCGCAACCGTGTAGGACTGAAAGACCCCAACCATCCTATTGGTGCCTTTATGTTCCTTGGTCCGACGGGTGTAGGTAAGACGTATCTTGCCAAGAAACTGTCAGAGTTTATGTTCGGCTCAAGCGACGCACTCATACGTGTCGATATGTCTGAATATACAGAGTCATTTAACGTCAGCCGACTGATTGGTGCACCTCCAGGATATGTGGGTTATGAGGAAGGAGGACAGTTGACAGAACGTGTACGCCGTCACCCCTACTCCATCGTTCTGCTCGATGAGATTGAGAAAGCTCACGGCAACGTGTTCAACCTATTGTTACAAGTGCTTGACGAAGGAAGACTGACGGATGGTAACGGACGATTTGTAGACTTCCGTAATACCGTCATCATCATGACTTCGAATGCTGGTACGCGTCAACTGAAGGACTTCGGACGTGGTGTAGGTTTCAATGCAGGTTCTTCATCAGCATTGATGCTCAACGAACAAGACAAGGAACACGCCCGACAGATTGTACAGAAGGCGCTATCAAAGCAGTTCTCGCCAGAGTTCCTGAATCGTTTGGACGAGATTATCACCTTCGACCAGCTGGATCTCACAGCAATCAAGCAGATTATCGATGTAGAACTGAAAGGACTCTATAAGCGCATTACCGATATGGGCTATACAATCGACCTCTCAGAAGAAGCTAAGGCATTTGTCGCTGAGAAGGGCTACGACGTACAGTTTGGTGCCCGTCCGCTAAAACGTGCCATACAGACATATCTCGAAGATGGTGTCTCCGACCTCATCGTCAACGGAGACCTGCAACCAGGAAGTACCATACATATAAATAAGGTACAGGAGAAAGAAGAATTGTCGTTCACCACAGCGTGAGCGACATTTTTTTTGCGAATCATACAACATTGGACTGTTATCGGACACATTGACATCCCATCTTTTTTGTTATCGAGCACAATAAAACCGAATAAATATACCAAATTCTCTTGATTTAAATCAATTAAATGACAAAAAGTAAGCTTTTTCGTAAAAAAAGTAACGAAATGTTTGGTGATTATCCATTTTTGCTTTAATTTTGCAAGCGAAAACGTTAGAACACATTATCTCAATAGTATAATAACTCAAAAAAACGTAAAAAGATTATGAATGCAGCAAAAGTTGTAGAGGATCTGAAACAGAGATTCCCCAATGAGCCGGAGTACATCCAGGCAGTTTCTCAGGTACTTCCCACCATCGAGGAAGAGTACAACAAGCACCCCGAGTTTGAAAAGGCTAACCTCATCGAGCGCCTTTGCATCCCCGATCGTGTTTGTGAGTTCCGTATCACCTGGGTAGACGATAAGGGTAATGTTCAGACCAACATGGGTTATCGTATCCAGCACAACAACGCTATTGGCCCGTACAAAGGCGGTCTCCGTTATCACAAGAGTGTGAACCTCGGTATTCTGAAGTTCCTCGCTTTCGAGCAGACTTTCAAGAACTCTCTGACAACACTTCCTATGGGTGGTGCTAAGGGTGGTTCAGACTTCTCTCCCCGTGGTAAGAGCGACGCTGAGGTGATGCGTTTCTGCCAGGCATTCATGAATGAACTGTATCGCGTAATCGGTCCTGATGAGGACGTTCCCGCTGGTGATATCGGTGTAGGTGGTCGTGAGGTTGGTTACCTCTTCGGACAGTACAAGAAGCTCACTCACCAGTTCCAGGGTGTGCTGACCGGTAAGGGTCTCTCTTTCGGTGGTTCACTCATCCGTCCTGAGGCTACTGGTTACGGTTGTGTTTACTTCCTGACCTCTATGCTCGCTACCCGTGGTATCGAACTGAAGGGTAAGAAGGTGCTGATCTCTGGTTCAGGTAACGTAGCTCAGTATGCTACTGAGAAGTGCATCCAGCTGGGTGCTATCCCCTTGACTCTCTCTGACTCAGACGGTTACATCTACGATCCCGATGGTATCGACGAGGCTAAGCTCGCTTATGTGAAGGAGCTGAAGAACGTTGAGCGCGGACGTATCAAGGAGTATGCTGAGGAGTATCCTAACGCTGTATATCACGCTGGTGAGCGTCCTTGGCACGAGAAGGCTGATATCGCTCTGCCTTGCGCTACTCAGAACGAGATCAACGGTGAGCAGGCTCAGGCTCTGATCGACAACGGTGTAATTGCTGTTGCTGAGGGTGCTAACATGCCTTCACTCCCCGAGGCTATCAAGATCTTCCAGGATGCTAAGATCCTGTACGCTCCTGGTAAGGCTTCTAACGCTGGTGGTGTATCAGTATCTGGTCTTGAGATGTCACAGAACTCTGAGCGTCTGAGCTGGACTTCTGAGGAGGTTGACAACTACCTGAAGCGCATCATGAACGACATTCACGAGAACTGCGTGAAGTACGGTACTCAGGCTGATGGTTACATCAACTATGTAAAGGGGGCTAACGTAGCCGGCTTCATGAAGGTTGCTAATGCCATGATGGCTCAGGGTATTGTATAAGCTTGACACAAAAACCACAATTATTATAAGGAAGATGCGATTTTCTTAGGGAAGTCGCATCTTTTTATAATAATTTTTACTACCTTTGCAAGCAAAAACTTAAAAAAGAAGATTATGCTTACATTGAAGCTCATTACTGAGGAGACAGACCGCGTCATTCGCGGCTTAGAGAAAAAACATTTCAAGAACGCTAAAGAGGCCATTGACGAAGTTCTTGCCGTTGACAAGAAACGCCGTGAGGCCCAGCAACAGTTGGACAAGAATCTGAGCGAGGCCAAGAAGATGGCTGCCCAGATTGGTGGTCTGATGAAGGAAGGCAAGAAGGCCGAAGCCGATGCCGTCAAGGCACAGGTTTCTGAGATGAAAGAGACCAACAAGCAGCTGGAACAGACGATGAACGACTCGCAGGAGGAGATGACGCGTCTGCTCTGCCAGATTCCGAATATTCCCTACGACGAAGTACCTGAGGGTGTTGCTGCCGAGGACAACCACGTAGTGAAGAGCAACCTGAAGGAGTGCACCGCCAATGATACAGTAGGCAACTGGGATGTCAATCCCAAGCTGGGTATTGCCAATCCCCTGCCCCACTGGGAACTCGCAAAGAAATACAATCTCATCGATTTCGACCTGGGTGTGAAAATCACAGGTGCAGGTTTCCCCGTTTATATCGGCAAGGGTGCCCGTTTGCAGCGTGCCCTCATCAACTTCTTCCTTGACGAGGCTCGCAAGAGTGGCTACACCGAGATTATGCCTCCCACAGTTGTAAACGCAGCTTCTGGTTACGGCACAGGTCAGTTGCCCGACAAGGAGGGTCAGATGTACCACTGCGAGGTAGACGATTTCTATCTCATTCCTACCGCTGAGGTGCCCGTAACGAACATCTATCGTGACGTGATTCTCGACGAGAAGGACCTACCCATCAAGAACTGTGCTTACACAGAGTGCTTCCGCCGCGAGGCTGGCTCATATGGTAAGGACGTTCGCGGTCTGAACCGTCTTCACGAGTTCTCAAAGATTGAGATTGTACGCATCGACAAGCCCGAACATTCAAAAGAAAGTCACAAGGAGATGCTGGAGCACGTAGAGGGTCTGCTGAAGAAGCTCGAACTCCCCTACCGCATCCTGCTGCTCTGTGGTGGCGACCAGTCGTTCACATCATCTATCTGCTACGACTTCGAGGTTTACTCAGAGGCCCAGGGACGCTGGCTCGAGGTATCAAGCGTGTCAAACTTCGACACCTATCAGGCCAACCGCTTGAAGTGCCGCTATCGCAATGCCGAGACCAAGAAGACCGAGCTTTGCCACACGCTGAACGGTTCAGCTTTGGCTCTGCCCAGAATCGTGGCCGCTCTGCTTGAGAACAACCAGACAGAGAATGGCATTAAGATTCCTGCTGCCCTCGTGCCCTACATGGGTTGCGATATCATTGACTAAAAAAAACAACTAACAAATACTTATGAACAAAATTGTCAGGAAAGAGCAATTCTCTGAAAAGGTTTTCCTTTTCGAGATTGAGGCTCCATTGATTGCCAAGAGCCGTAAGGCCGGCAACTTCGTAATCGTACGTGTTGATCAGCGTGGTGAGCGCATGCCGCTGACCATCGCAGGTGCCGACATCGAGAAGGGCACCATCACGCTGGTAGTCCAAATGGTGGGTCTCTCTTCCAAAAAGTTGTGTGCCCTGAACGTTGGCGACTTCGTAGCTGACGTAGTAGGTCCCTTAGGTAATCCTACTAAAATTGAGAAATATGGTACCGTAGTGTGTGCCGGTGGTGGACTGGGCGTAGCCCCCATGTTGCCCATCATCCAGGCCTTGAAAGCCGCTGGCAACCGCGTACTCTCAGTAATGGCAGGTCGCTCGAAAGACCTGATTATCCTTGAGGATAAAGTTCGCGAATCGTCTGACGAGGTCATCATCATGACTGACGATGGAAGCTATGGTGAGAAAGGCGTCGTAACTGTTGGTATCGAGAAATTCGTTGAACAGGAACATGTCGACAAGATCTTCGCCATTGGTCCTCCCATCATGATGAAGTTCTCGAACCTTACCGCCCAGAAGCACGGTATCCCCTGTGAAGTATCGCTGAACACTATCATGGTGGATGGTACGGGTATGTGTGGTGCCTGCCGTCTGACCATTGGTGGCAAGACGAAGTTTGTCTGCATCGACGGTCCTGAGTTTGATGGCGCCCTCGTCGATTGGGACGAGATGTTCAAGCGCATGGGTACCTTCAAGCGCGCCGAGCAGGAAGAGCTGGAGCACTACGAGGAACACCTGGTGGGCAAAGGTAGTGTGCTCGACGGTTCTGCCGTCGAGAAAACCACCGACGTGGTAATGGACGCCGACCCCACCAACGACACCATCGAGGTGCTGACCGACCGCAATGCTGCTTGGCGCGATGAGCTCAGAAAGAGCATGAAACCCAAGGAGCGTACCGCCATCGAGCGTGTCAAGATGCCTGAGCTCGACCCTGTCTATCGTGCTACTACCCGTACTGAAGAGGTTAACATCGGTCTTACCAAGGAGATGGCGATGACCGAAGCTAAGCGTTGTCTGGACTGTGCCAAGCCTACCTGTGTCGAGGGCTGTCCTGTCAACATCAATATCCCGTCGTTCATCAAGAATATCGAGCGCGGCCAGTTCCTGGCTGCCGCCAAGGTGCTGAAGAACACCTCTGCCCTGCCCGCTGTCTGCGGTCGTGTTTGTCCACAGGAAAAGCAATGCGAGAGCAAGTGTATCCACCTGAAGATGAACGAACCCGCTGTAGCTATCGGTTATCTGGAGCGCTTTGCTGCCGACTACGAACGCGAGAGTGGTAATATCTCGTTGCCCGAGATTGCACCTGCCAACGGCATCAAGATTGCCGTTGTGGGTTCTGGTCCTGCAGGCTTGAGCTTTGCTGGCGATATGGTGAAGAAGGGCTACGACGTCTATGTCTTTGAGGCTCTCCACGAAATCGGAGGAGTGCTGAAGTACGGCATCCCCGAATTCCGTCTGCCCAACAAAATTGTCGATGTTGAAATCGAGAACCTTGCCAAGATGGGCGTACACTTCCAGGCTGACGTCATCGTAGGTAAGACCATCAGCGTAGAACAGTTGGAGGCCCAAGGTTTCAAGGGCATCTTCGTAGGTTCTGGTGCTGGTCTGCCCAACTTCATGAACATCCCTGGCGAGAATGCCATCAATATTATGTCGTCTAACGAGTACCTGACACGTGTGAACCTGATGGATGCTGCCAATCCGACTACCGATACGCCTATCAACCTGGGTAAGAACGTGCTCGTCGTAGGTGGTGGTAATACCGCTATGGATTCTTGCCGTACTGCTAAGCGTCTGGGTGGAAATGTCACGCTCGTATATCGTCGTTCTGAACAGGAGATGCCTGCCCGTCTCGAGGAGGTGAAGCACGCCAAGGAAGAGGGTATCAACTTCCTGACGCTCCACAATCCTATCGAGTATCTGGCCGACGAGAACGGTGCCGTGAAGGCTGCCGTGCTTCAGGTCATGGAACTCGGAGAGCCTGATGCTTCTGGTCGTCGTAGTCCTGTTCCCGTAGAGGGAAAGACCGTTACACTCGACGTCGATCAGGTCATCGTGGCTGTTGGTGTATCACCTAACCCGCTCGTTCCCAAGTCCATCGAGGGTCTCGAACTGGGTCGTAAGAACACCATCGTTGTCAACGAGGGCATGCAGTCGGCACGCTCAGAGATCTTCGCTGGTGGTGATATCGTGCGTGGTGGTGCTACTGTTATCCTCGCAATGGGTGATGGTCGCCGTGCTGCCCAGCACATGGACGAATACCTCCAGAAAAAATAGTATGCTTTGCGGTTCTGCCGCAAAGAAAATATTATGAACGGACTTTATACTATCATATTGCTCATACTAAGCAACGTCTTCATGACGCTCGCTTGGTATGGGCATTTGAAACTTCAGGAGAATGGTGTCTCGAACAACTGGCCCCTGCTGGGTGTCATCGCGTTCTCGTGGGGCATCGCCTTTTTTGAATACTGTTGTCAGGTACCTGCCAATCGTATCGGATTCGTCGAGAATGGAGGACCCTTCAACCTCATCCAACTGAAGGTCATTCAGGAGTGTATCTCGCTGGCTGTGTTCTGTATCATTGCCAACATCATGTTCCAGGGCACCCACCTGCATTGGAACCACATCCTGGCATTCTTCCTCATTATCTGTGCCGTCTATCTGGTGTTCATGAAATAACTGTGTGTTGCGATTCCGTCGCAACAACCCCACTATGACGCTCGAAGAAAAACTCTGGAAGACTTTTAACAAGGCGCTGGGCCAGTACCAGCTCATCGACGAGGACGATAAAATCCTCGTCGGTTTGTCTGGTGGCAAGGACTCGCTGTGTCTACTGGAGTTCCTCGCCCGTCGTTCTAAGGTTCACGTCCCCCACTTCACCGTCGAGGCACTCCACGTCCGCATGGAAAATATCCACTACGAGACGGACACCACCTATCTCCAGTCTTTCTGCGACCGTCTTGGCGTTCCCCTTCACATCGTTACCACCAGCTTCGCCACCACTTCCGACGAAAGTTCCACTACTCCCGACGGTTCTCCGTCGGGCAAACAAAAGCCCGCCTGCTTCCTCTGTTCCTGGCAGCGCCGCAAACAGCTCTTCAACATTGCACAGGAGTTGGGCTGCACCAAGATAGCCCTGGGCCATCACCAGGACGACCTTATCCATACAGCGCTGATGAACCTCACCTTCCAAGGCCAATTCTCTACGATGCCTGCCAAGCTGAAGATGAAGAAGATGCCGCTGACCATTATCCGTCCGCTCTGCTTGTGTCAGGAAGCCGACATCAGACAATATGCCGAACAGCAACACTACGAGAAACAACTCAAGCTATGCCCTTACGAAAAGGATACCAATCGCACGACGGCAGAGGTCCTTTTCCAGCAGATGCTGCAGATGAACAAAGAGGCCCGTTATTCGCTGTGGCACGCGCTGGAGAGTGCTGACAAGCTGTTAGAATATTAAATATCCTTAATTGTAGGCTTCAAATTGATGCACATTTAAGGATTTTTCGTATCTTTGCCTATTATATAACCTATCAAATGCGCTGATGAACATACGACTGATTATAGCTCTCTTTATCCTGCTGCTGGCCATTCCTGCACAAGGGCAACGTAGGCGTGCTCAAAAGGCGCAGCGTGTAAAGAAGATTTCCCCCGAAGAACAGGCGCGTCTGGAAAAGCTGGAGCGCTTGAAGTCAGCTATGCAGAAAGTGATGATTATCGACAGCATTGTGGTCGACAAAGAGGGGCTTCTCCGCTACTATCATCTTAGTCCAGAGACGGGTACCATCAAGGATGGTGACGACTTCACGCATGAGAAGAGGCATGACGGCTATTTCGTGTATCTCAACGAGATAGGCAACAAGCTATATTTTTCCAGGCAAGAGACTGATTCCACCAGCAACCTCTACTATAGAGAGACTGCCAACACCGAGTGGTCACAACCCGTACGTCTTGTAGGCATCAATGACGAACAGCAGTTCCGCCACGTCAACTATCCCTACATGATGGGCGACGGCACCATTTTCTACTTTGCTGCCGATGGTGACAAAGACGGGCTGGGTGGCTACGATATCTATATGACGACTTACGACGAGGAAGACAATCGCTTCCTTCGTCCCGTCAATATTGGCCTGCCATTCAACTCAACAGCCAACGACTACCTTTATGTCATTGATGAATATGCGAATCTGGGCTGGTTTGCCACCGACCGTAACCAGGAGGAGGGCAAAGTATGCATCTATGTCTTCGTACCTTCTGAAAAGCGTGAGACCTATAACCTCGAGGACTACACGCCAGAAGAAATCGACGGCTTTGCACATATCACTAGCATCGCCGACACGTGGGACAACCTAAAGCAGTTGAATATGGCCCGTCAACGCCTGGAGGATGTTCGCAAGGGACAAATAAAACAAAACCACTCTTCCGACATCTCGTTTGTCATCAACGACGACATCACCTACCATCAGGTGTCCGACTTCAAATTGCAAGAGAACGTTATACGCTATCAACAACTCACCGCCTTGAGAATCCGTCAGGCCAACCTCGACAAGTCACTCGACAAGACACGCGAGGCATATAATTCCGCCAGCAGGGAAAATCAGAGCGCTATGACTGATGGCATTCTCTCTGACGAACAAGAAGTGCTGACGCTCTATCAGGCGATTCACGATTTGGAAAAAACAATTAGAAATACAGAAAACACTTTTCTAACTAAAAACAAGTAATACTATGGCAAAAAAACATTTCCCCGAGTCCGAGCTCATCATCAATGGTGACGGCTCATGTTTCCACCTTCATCTGAAGCCCGAATTCCTGGCTGACAAGGTTATCCTCGTAGGCGACCCTGCACGTGTAAATACCGTCGCAGCCCACTTCGACAGCATCGAACACGAGGTTTCTTCTCGTGAGTTCCACACCATTACCGGTATGTACAAAGGCAAGCGCATCACCTGCCAGTCTCACGGTATTGGTTGCGACAACATCGATATCGTGGTCAACGAGCTCGACACCTTGGCCAACATCGACTACAATACCCGTGAGGAGAAGCCCGAACACCGTGCCCTGACAATGGTACGCATCGGCACCTGCGGTGGTCTGCAGCCCTTCACACCCACCGGTTCGTTCATCGCCTCTGTCAAGAGCATCGGTTTCGATGGCCTATTGAACTTCTATGCCGGCCGTAACGACGTCTGCGACCTGAAGATGGAGGAAGTCTTCAAGAAGCACATGGACTGGAACCCCATCAAGGGCGCTCCCTATGTAGCTGTTGCCGACCGTGAACTCATCGACCGCATTGCTGCCGACGATATGGTCAAGGGTTACACCGTTGCCTGTGGTGGATTCTACGGTCCTCAGGGCCGTCAGCTACGCGCTGCCGTAGGCGATCCCGAGCAGAACAAGAAGATTGAGGCCTTCGAGTATGAGGGCATGAAGATTTGTAACTTCGAGATGGAGTCCTCCGCTCTTGCCGGTCTCGCAGCGCTCCTGGGCCACCACGCCATGACCTGCTGCATGGTCATTGCCAACCGCTATGCCCAGAAGATGAATACCGACTACAAGAGTTCTATCGACACCATCATCCAGAAGGTTCTCGACCGCATTTAAATGTTATGTATGTCGCTGTGCCACAGCGACCTCATCTATGAACAGCGATACAATATGTGCATTAGCCACCGCACCAGGTGGCGCATTAGGAATCATCAGAATCTCAGGTGCTCAGGCACTTGAGATTC
>CAMJIA010000011.1 GCA_946405695.1 uncultured Prevotellaceae bacterium
ATGCTTTGGGTGTAGCCCTGTGGTACTGCGGCAGAGAATCCGAGGCACTTGAGCACTTCCGTCGTGCAGCTGCCAATGGTGATGCTGATGCTGCCAACAACCTCAGACAATTAGAGAAACGAAATCAAAATAGTAATAACTAGTCATTTTTGAATTATGATGAAAAAGTATTTCAACTTCGCCTTGCTGAGTGCGATAGCACTTACAGGCACAATCGGTTTCACTGCTTGCTCGTCGTCTGACGACTCGGTAGCAGAGAATTCCAAGGTGGCGGACAACCCCACGTATGATCCAGTAAAGGGGACCGTAACATCACAGTTTGTCCTGAACATTGCTAGCGACGCGAAAAGCAATGGCAGACGTTCCGCAGGTACTACAGTACAAGTTAATGGCGATAATTTCCGCGGTATTGACGACACTTTTCTCTTTGCCTTCAAGACAAGTGGCAAAGGCTTTGTTGACGCTACTTCTGCTGCCGAAGCTGCCGCCAATCGCTATGACTTGGGAGTAGTCGCTGCTGCAGGTTCCCTTGACAATGACGGTAGCGACTCTCACCGTATCCTTGAGCTCGCTATGCCTACAGGTACAGATGCTATGCTGTTCTACGGCAAGGCAATCAAATCTAGTACCGATAAAGACGAAGAGGTCGGTAAGGTAACTTATAGCATCCCAGCTTCAATAGCAACAGGATTCAGTTTTGCTCTCAACAACCGTGTAGCTGGGAATTCTGATAAATACGAACATGCAGCTCAGATTTTGGCTGCCATCATGACAAAGATCGTCAATGTCTCTGGTACCTATACTGTTGTTAAAGCGAATTATCCATCATGGCCAGGTAGTGATGGAGATGTTTTAACCTCCACTTGGAAAGAAATGAACCCAGAAGCTAAACCTGGAGGTCAAGGCCGCACACTTTCACCATTGGAGGAAATCCTCCATAAAGCTTTCACAACCCTTACATCTTATGGGCCTAACGAACTGCGCGGTGGTTCTTCAAATGCGATTCATACCACAGTGAAAGATTTGTATTCTGTAACCATTAAAGTAGCAAATGCCATACCTACCTCTCCATACGAAGAGTTGGCAAAACATCTTGCACAGCAAATCAATACTCAGATAAACAATTACTTTACTTCTTCAGAAACAGAGGCTGTTACTGGCTTTAAGGGGGTCGATGTTATCAAAACAGCAATGGGTACAAGTTGGGATGACGACTGGAATGGTGTTGTTTCTACAGACATTTCCGGCTTCCCAGCTACGTTTAATTTGCCAGAGGGTGCAGCACAGCTTGAATATACTGCTTCCACAAACACATTTTCTCATAAGCACCCTGGAGTCAGTCTGCTTGACAAATCAACATCAACAAACCCAGATGCTTATACGTTCCCTGCAGAATTGATGTATTACTGTAACAGTGGTGTTCGCACTTCTAACAAGGAGAAAACGTCTTCTTCTGGTTATCCTAACGGTGTAAGCAACTGGGATAACCCCGCCAAGTGGGACTCTGACTGGACAGGGACATCGGTTACATCTTCTACCCGTGCAACAGCTATGACGAAGAATGTGAACTATGGTGTAGCTATGCTGAAGACGACAGTACAAATCAAAGAAGGTGTTACTGAACTTGAGGACAATAGGGCAGCACTTAACACCGGTGAGACTAATAAATCATTCGCTCCTGCAAATATTGACTTCGCATGGACAGGCGTTATTATCGGAGGTCAGCCTGAAAGTGTTGACTGGCAATTCTTGCCTACAACCACCAGTTTCGCCAAATTGGTTTACGACAATCGTATAGCTGGCGGAGAAGCGGGAACAGCTGTTCCAAATACTGCAGGATCACAATCAGCTCCTAACTACACCATTCTGTTTGATAACTATACCAGTGCTGCTGCACAGAATAAAGTACGCGTAGCCCTGCAGTTCATCAATAATGGTGAAGATTTCTGGGGACGTGACAATCTGATTCGCAAGGGGCAGACATTCTACCTCGTTGCTGAACTTGATCCTACAGGTATGGAAATTCCTGCTGCCAACTGGGATAACTATTATCAGGTTCCGCCTCTTGACGAAAGTGGTGTTTCAACCAAGACCACACGCGTCTTCGTACAGGATTACATGACCACCGCAAACTTCAAACTGACTGCTGATCCTACCGATCACACGTCAAGCTTACAGAATGCCTACGTCACGATCCCTGACCTGCGTTCAAGCCAGTTGTCATTCGGTTTGTCTGTCGACCTCGATTGGAGACCAGGTCTGACATTCGATGCTGATTTAGGTGGTAACTAATCATAATTAATCACGTGAGGCAAAGAAGAAATACTTTCATGATAGGAATCCTGCTGTCAGCCTGCTGGCTGATGGCGGGATGCTCCGTCATTGATGATGATCTGTCGGACTGCTATGACGACCAACAGTTTCAGATGGGGTACCAGTTGAAGCTGGTGACCAATATGACGACGGAGTTGCAGACGCAGTTGACCACGATGACTGAACTCAGCGTGGCTAATGCCCTTGAGACGCATCTGAAAGATATCTTCAGCGACTTCGCCCACGATGTAGATCTCTCATTCTACGATACGGAAGGAAAGATGGAGCGCCTGCAGCACGACCAGCACATTATGGATGCTAACCAGTCGAGCTACACCCTCACACTGCCCATGCGTAAATACATGCACCTGGCAGTGGCAAACATCACCGATAATACTGTAGTAGGCCTAGCCAACGACCAGTCGGGCGTAACGTCGTCACTGCAACAGGCCACCCCAACAGTGTCCAGCGGTAATGGAATACTTCCTTCCCACACTACAGGACTCTTCACTGCCCGCCAACCCATGGAGGTGCTGGAGGGCGTAGACCAGACCTTCAATGTCCACCTGTATATGGCCAATAGTGCCGCAACGCTGGTGCTCAACCCCAAAGGACAGACCTTCAAAGATATCAAGGTCTATGCAACGGGTTTTGCCAACGACTTCCTCATCAAAGACAGTACCTATGTCTATGAGAGTACCTCTACACTGATAGAAGCAAAACCAGTAGAGTCAGGCAACGACCTGCTATGCTTCTGTTCGGTGAACTTCCCCTCAAGAGATGCCGCACCGGCATCCGTCAAGAAACGGGCGTCGACGAATCCTACCCTCTGGCAGTTTAAGGTGTATCTCACCAAACCCGATGGCAAGGTGACGGAGACCATACTCGACATCAGCGAACCCCTGAAGGCGGGTGACCTGAAGATTATTAAAGGCGAACTCGACGACGAAGGTGCCGTAAGACCTTACGACAGCACCGTAGGTGTCAGTGTTACGCTCGAATGGAACAACGGCGGTACCTACAATCCTGAGTTGTAGTGGTATCGTGAAGTATTTAAAATAATGAACGCGCGCGATGGCTGCTATCAGAAACATCGTATACTCTATGCTGTTAGGCATGATAATCGTATCATGCTCAACCAATGACGGCATATCTGATGAGCTTGGGATGGAACAGCCAACAGCCAAACAGGTAGACCTGCTGATGAGTATTGGCAACAGCGCCATGAAGCCTCGTCAGGCACCTTCCAACACTCGTAGAGCTGCCACGTTCCAAGTCATGGAACGGCTGGTGGCTATTCCTTACCACACAAACAATGCGTCAGTGGCAGTCACTGACGAGCCGCTGATTGATCTTGTTGGCGCTGCAGAAGACCCCAACCGCGTAGAAAACCACAACAATTACTACGTGGACCACTGTCAACTGATGACGGGTACCAACCGCATGTTGGTCTATGGCAAGTCGAAGCCGGTAGACACAAACCCTGCCATCAATGGCAAACTGAGCGATCTTCCTGCCAAACGTACTAAGACGGAAAACATTACCTTCAGCCTGGCGTCTATCCGTGAAACAACGGAAGCACATACCGATGCCGATGCACTGGCTGCTTATATGACCACTATTGCCAACACCCCAGGCTGGAGCACCACAACCGACCCTACGCTGAAAAGCTACTATCTGGACTTCATCCGTTCCAATGGTGATGGAGGAGGAATGATGAGTGGTGCGGCAGCTAATATCAAGGCATTCGTGGCAGCATTGAAAGCCCTGCTGACCGGTAGTGATGATCTCAGTACGGCTATCAAGAATAATATTGATGCTACTGATATTTCCAGCAACAATTATCCCCGCTCTATCGGATTGCCCGACGGTGCAGCGGTCATGCGCTGGACGGGTTCTAAGTTTGAGGTGCGTACCACGACGACAACCCTCGACAACATCAACGGCATCAACCGCTATACTTATCCTGCCGAACTGATGTTCTTTACTGACAGCCCCATTCGTACCTCTGCGGAGGAGGTGCCGAAGACTACCTATCAGAATATGGCTGCCAACACGCCCTGGGCCACATTCCTGGGCCAGCACTATAACGGCTCAACAGCCGTCAATACCAATACCAAAGCGGTAGCCGTAGAGAATCCCCTGCAGTATGGTGTAGCTAATCTGCAACTGACACTGACAAGCATGGCTGCAACCCTGAGGGATGCCAAGGACATGCCTGTAACAAATGCCGACATGACCCATCTGCCCCTGAAAGGCGTCATTATCGGTGGTCAACATACCGTTGGACATAACATGAAACCAAGGGGCGAACAGACCGATGTCGACGGACGATTCATTTACGAGACTACTGTAGATAATACGAGTATAGCGACTCAAGGCTACAAAACCAATACATTGGTGCTGCAGTCATACGATGACGAGGAAGTGCCCGTCATCTTGGAATTAGAAAACAAGACAGAACATGCGTTTACGGGTAAGGACGGTATCGTCTATCCCGATATGCGGTTCTACCTCATAGGTGTCATCGACCCTGCTGACAAGAAAGAGGCAGGCAAGGACTATACCAACCGTGTGTTCACTCAGGACTACACGACAACGATGTCGATGAGAGTCATCTCGCTTGCCAATGCTTATACCAGCATGCCCGACCTGCTGGCACCGCGTTTGGAAGTGGGTGTACAGGTGGTGACAAAATGGATACAAGCCACGACCACCAATGTAGAATTATAAAATTGAAAAATTGAAAAGTTGAAAAATTGAAAAAGTTGAAGTACAGACATATACCATATCTCATCTGGCTCTTTAGCGGCATGATGCTGCTGATGACCGCTGCCTGCAGTTCCTCGGACGACGAGGAAGGGCAGGAGAGTGGCGTGGATAAGAAGCCTGTGATGCTGGCGATATATGTCTATGCTCCGCAACCTGTGGCAGCACAGAAAAATGCCGTACAACGTCGCGCTACCGTGGGCAACGTGGATGTCAGCGACGCTGCTGAGGGAGAAATCAGGAGTCTGAAGCTGTGGATATATGAGACTGAGTCTGGCAAGTTTGTTGGCTATCTCAGCACAGAGGAAGTATCATCTCTAAACAAAGGAGAGGGCATTACCTACCAGATACCTGTCACTGACGAATTTGCTTCCAGCAAGCCTGATGTGGATGTCTATGTTCAAGCCAACGTTACGGCAGAGAACTGTGGCGTGGGCACGCTGAATGAGGAGACCACCCGTGCTGCCTTGTTGACGAATGCGAAGATTACGACAGACCACTTCGGTCTGGGCAGTCTGCAGACCACTGTACCCGAACAAGGAATGCCTATGGCAGGCAAACTGACCATGCAGCCGGTGGTGGGTGATGCCCCTGCCCTGCGTGTGGGAGACATGGATGGGGTTTCTACTGTTGCGTTGACCCGTGCCGTGTCGAAGTTGCGCTTTGTCTTTGCCAAGACGACAGGACAGCCTACGGTAAGTATCACCAGTATTAAGATGAATGCAGAGATGATTCCCGACGAGGAATATCTGTTCACTACACCGCAGGCCATGACCTACAATGAGAATGCTGGAGAATTGCTGCCATCAACGATCAGCGATATCGCAGAGACTGCAGATCCTACGGACTATATATACTTCAATCAGGAAGCCCAGGCTTACGAGAACATGATTAACGAGGCTGCAAACAAACAGGAACCTGAAAAACCTGAGGTAACTGTAAGAGGTCCTATCTATCTGCGCGAGTCCGACAAGCAATTGTCAGGTACGATCACCTATAAAATAGGTAACAGTGAGCCGCAGACCGCTGACTTCCTGATGCAACAGGCGGGTGATTTTAGTCGCAACCACACCTGGATAGTCTATGCCTACTATGCCGGCAGCGGCAAGTTGCAGGTACAGACGGTCTACGTCAAGAACTGGGAGATCAAAACCATGAATTACGAGTTTTTTAATTGGTAGTAATAAAAGAAGTGAGTGTGAAGAAAGAAGTATTTAGCATCCTGCTGGTAGCCATGACCATGCTGCTAAGCGCCTGTTCCTCGGACGAGTCCGGAGCACAGACGGTTACTACGGGCGAAGAAGCGTCTGTAGCGAAGCAGGTACAGCTGATGCTGTATACTTCCCATTTCCAGGACTACAGAGCGAACCATCGTGCTGCTCCCTCAGGCTTCACTGCCTACACCCCAGACAAGACGACGGATATGGGCATCTATATGATAAAGGATGGTGATTCGTCCTATAAAGAGGAACGCTTGAGGTATGCCTCGAAATGGTTTGCTTTCTTTGAAGCGGAGGCTCAAAAGAACTATACTGTCTATGGCTACATGCCCAAGACAGGAGATATGAGTAGCAGTGTGGCAGTTTCTTCAGGCGCTACCCTGACCATCAACGGCATCAAGCCCATCACCACCGACGACATCTGCATCATTACAGGTGTCAATGAGACGGACGATGGTCTGAAGGAAGGAGAGTTCGGTTGGTACATGGCGAATTCCAACGACAATTTCTTCATGTATCTGTTGATGGACCACCTCTATGCCTCGATGAACTTCAGTCTGATAACACATCCGGAATATGCCCAGGTGCGTACCATCAAGTTGAAGGCCATGACGCTAAAAGCCGATAAGGCAAGTGTTAACGCCCAAGTGACGCTGACCCATAATACGGATGGTGAGAGTTCCATTACGGGTGACGTTACCTACACAACGACAGATGGCAACTGTGATGCAGAGATATTCAACAATGCTGAGGGCCTGGCATTGAGTAGCACGACACCCATCGAGGTCAGTGCCTGTTTTGCCCCTGTCCTGTCCACCCTGTCCAACAACCTGACGCTGGTCAGCACATACGACGTGTACGACAGTCAGGACAACCTGATACGTAAAGGTTGTACGTCAACCAATAAGATTCCCGCCCTTAATGCCAAACGTGGAGAACGGGTACAGATCAACCTGACAGTCAATCCGACATACCTGTATGTGTTGTCGCATAAGGATTTGGATAATTTGTTTGTTATTCAGTAGTTAAAGAAGATAGAGAAAAAAGATAGATGAAGAAGATAACGACCATACTATTGCTGCTGTGCTTGTCTGCATCGCTGATGCAGGCACAGATTACCATTGGAGGCAATGTGTATGGTGGTGGTAATGCTGGTAATTTAGGCGGTCAGACCACTGTCAATATCTATGCTGGCGACCTGCACAACGTCTATGGTGGTGCCCGTCAGGCAAACGTGGGAGGCAGTGCTTTCCTGCATATCGACGGTGAGCATGCCTCTTCGTACATTATTATTGACAAGGCGTATGGTGGTAACGATATTGCCGGAACCATCGGAACTTCTAACGCCATTCCAACGGAACTGACGGAAGTAGGCACTAAGGACGAGAAAAAGAATGAGATAGACGCAACGTGGAATGCCTTTATACGTATCTCTACCAAGGATCATCAAAAGACATATATCGGACAACTCTTCGGAGGTAGTAATGGTGACTATACGGTCAAGAATCCCAGTGTAAGTACGTTTGGTAAATGGGAGATATGGACAAAGGATGCTACTCCCATTAAGGTCTATGAGGATGATGCCCAACCTCAATTGCCTGATATAGGCAAGACCTACCTTGAGATTCTGGGTGGTTCTATCGTCTATGCCTACGGTGGCGGCAACAATGCGACAATTACAAATAGGACCGTCATCGACCTGAACAATCCAAGCGAGGTGGTGAATAGTATCATAGATACCACCAATCCGAATGCAGGTCCTGGCGGTGAATTGCTGACCAACGCCCGCTTCGAAGACAGAATGGGCATCAACACTACCTTCTCCTACCCCAGCAGTGATGCCTACCAGATTGGTCGTTTCTTTGGTGGTAACAACAAGGCTGATATGGCTATTCGTCCTCGATGGAATCTGCAACAAGGTAGAATCCGTAACCTCTATGGTGGAGGTAACGAGGGTCGTATGACCAGTCCTGAAGGTCTGTTGCTGCAAATTGAAGGTGCGGGAATGGTGGTCGACAATGTCTATGGCGGTTGTCGTAAGGCGGATATACAGCCTTTGTATGACGACGGTACACCGGTGCCTTATTCCCAAGTACAACTGCCTACTGCAGATAATCCTAATAACATTCCTGCTGGCTACGCTTCGCGTGTCAGAGTGATGGCAGGTCATGTCAACAACGTTTATGGCGGTAATGACATATCAGGTAATGTCTATGGTGGCAACACTGTAGGTATTCGTACGCACATCTATGGTGACGTTTATGGTGGCGGTAATGGCTCGTATGCCTACACAGACAACCCCAAACTGAAGGATGATCCCAAATGGTCTGACTTCTACTATGATCCTGATGAGGTTCTGACGGCAGCAGAAAAAGCAGCTATAACAGACAGTAAGCTTTTGTCTGTTACGGCCCTCAATAAAGTACGTCCTAATGCTGAGAAGGTGTCTATCCTCGTTAGAGGAGATGAAGGCAATCCTGCCATCGTGGATGGCGGTCTCTATGTGGGTGGTAACAGTGCCTCGCTGCGAGAGAATGTTGAAGGCGCAAGTTCTGGCGACCAAACGCACATCAAGATTGGTTCATACGTCATCATTGACAATGTGTTCCTCGGCAACAATGGCGAGAACATGATTAAATACAATGAGGCAGATGCTGAGGGCAGAGGAGAAGGTGTGCTGCGCACATTCAGCAAGTATGTAAAGACTGATGGAACGTTGGTGGATACGCAAGAGGAAGGTGCCACGAAGTTCAACTCGATGATTTTGACAAACGCGGATGTCTTTGCCAAATACATGGAGGGCTGCGCCATGAAGGAGAAATCTACCGTTGTTTTTGAGAGCATAGCGAAAGGTGATGGCGTCGATTACATTCCTTATACGACCCAGTTTGGTTCGTTCTACTGCGGCGGTAACGTAGGTAGCATGATTACTGATGGTAAGACGACCATTAACTTCAACGACAAAGTGATTATCTACGACAAGGTTGTTGGTGGTTGTAACAGCGCTTTCGTCATTCCTTCTGACTACAACGCTCTCTACGAAGGCGGACTCTTAGGTGACGCTGACTCGGCTCCAGCAGGTTCTCCTGCGGGAACTATTGGCGACAAGCTACAGCTGAACTTCAATGGTCTTAAAATACGCCCCATGCGATGGAATGCCGGACATACGGCACTGGAGTGGAACACCATCAGCGCTTCGACTGGCCTGAATGTTGCCCCGATTACTACGGGTGTCTTGCCTTCGCCCGTCCCCAGTGATGATAATGATATTGACCGTCGTCTGAAGGGCGGTAATATCTATGGCGGCTGCTATAACAGTGGTGTCGTGAATGGTAATGTCATCATTAATATCGGAGCTTCCATAGTCGATCGTGATATCGTATTCGATGAGGTGGAAGGTGACGAACATGGTGAGGGAAAGCTTTACGATAACGACGAATATCATATTACTAAGCGAAATACAGGCGTTATCCTTGATGAGCAGGGAATGGACGTGTTGGGTTCTGCGCTGAATGTGTTTGGCGGTGGTAAGGGTCTCGATACGGAGATTTGGGGTAGTACCACCATCAACCTGAATAAAGGCTATGTCTTCCAGATATTCGGAGGTAGCGAGGAAGGCGGTATCGGTAAAGGTGTTTATAACTCAACGACAGAGAAGATAGAATACACCTACGATGCAAAATACAGCACTTACATCAACCTGAACGGCCCGATAGCCGGTGTCTCGAAGGCAAACAACATGACGGAGGACATCGCAGAGTGTGAGTTCATGTACGGTGGCGGATTCTTAGGTACGGTGGCAGGTAACTGTATCATCAACCTGGGTAACGGACGTATCTTCGACTCTTTCGCAGGAGCTTGTAATGCCGATATCCTCGGACATACCGAGACTTATATCGGCAAAAACGGTTTCCCGTATGTCCGCGACTTCGTATATGGTGGTAACGACCTAGGTGGACAAATCCTCGGTACAGCTAACTTTGAGGATCATCTGCGCAACAGCACAGTATGTAGCAAGGTATATAATCTCGATATGCTCAACGCCTCAGCATATACGGAATTTGTTCAGGGCCGTGTGGAGAAAATTTTCGGTGGTGCATACGGTGTCTATGACTATAAGGATGCTTACTTCAGGAAGTACTTCGACGAAAGCGGTCATGCAAAGACTGGCTATCACAAGCCTTTCCTCAATAATGCTTTCATCAATTTCCGTCCTAATGAAACCAACAACCCGCTGAACGCTGTCGAGCAGATCTATGGTGCCGGTCAGGGTTACCTCGGTGAGGAAGAGGAGGACTTGATGCAGAACAGCAGCTATATCCTCGTTGACGTGCCGCAGACCATGACGACATTCCAGAATACTGAGATATTCGGTGCCGGTGAGAGTGGCGGTGTAGGTATGGGTGTAGCAAAAGCTACAGCTGACGCCCCGGCAACAGCACACAAGGCCTCTGCTATCATCGACCTGCTTAGTGGACACATCAAGGCGGTTTATGGCGGTAGCTATCAGGAGGGTGTCACCCGTCGTACGGTTGTTAACGTGCCAGCAGGTTCTACCTTACGTTGCGATAAGATCTTCGGAGGTGCCTACGGTCTGTATAACGAATATCCCTGCGACGTTTACGAGGCGAACGTCAACTGGAACAGTAGCGATGCCCTCGTGGGTAACTACCGCACGGGTATCTATGGTGGTAACAACAACTGTCGCCGCACCTTGTATAGCAAGATCAATATCAATGCCCCAGTCTATTACGATAAGCAGAACGAATACTTTGCCACCGTTTATGGTGCCGGCTACGGTAAGGACACGTGGTCACAATACACGGAGGTGAACCTGAACAACACAGCAAGAGTCTATGAGGTCTATGGCGGTGGACAGTTAGGCCGCGTCATGAACAAGAAGTCTGTTGATGCATGGGCTTCGGAAGCAAATGAGGCAGCAACCGCAGATTATAATACAGCACTTGCCGCTTGGAATGAGTTGTCTGAAAGTGATAAGTCCACTACGCCAAAGCCTCAGGCACCACAGGCTATTGATCTCTCATTAGGTGATGACTATACGGACAACGGCCTGGACAACGATTTGGCAGTAGCCAGAAACGGTAAGAAATACAACACTAACGTAATAATCAACCAAGGCGCTGATGTCTGCGGTTATATGTACAACGGTAGCCTCAGCGGTGCCTATGCCTATGGTGGCGGTCTGGGTGACGCTAATACTCCAAATACCGGTGATGTACATGGCTCCACCTTTATCGGACTCTATGGCGGTAAGGTCACAAAGGACCTCTATGCAGCAGGTACAGTAGGTTCGGTGAACAATAAATACAATGTGGCTACCGACGACTTCGACAATCCGTTTATCGCCTCTGCCAATGCCTATATCGAGGGCGGTACGGCCCGTAACGTCTATGGCGGTGGTTGGCAAGGTAGTGTAGGCTATCACCCTGGAACAATTAGTGGTGCCACGACAGATGATGTTCTTGGTGAGACACACGTTGTCATCGGCAAGAAAGACGGCACAAGCTTCATCGACGGTATTCCTGCCATCGAGCGTAATGCCTACGGTGGTGGTGAAGGTGGCGCTGTGTTCGGAACCACGAATATCACGCTCAACAAGGGCTTTATCGGTTATCGTCATTTCGATGCCGTACCCACAACAGATACCGACCTCGACTATATAAAGGAAGGCTCTGACTACTATCAGGAGAAGCTGCACGACGAGACTTGGTCAGGCGACGGCACCAACCGTCTGTACGATAGTGGCTGTATCTTTGGTGGCGGTTATATCGACAACAGTAGTGTGGATGTCACAAACCTAAAGATGTATGGTGGTCATGTTCGTAACGCACTCTTTGGCGGTGGTGAGATTGCCGCTGTAGGACGTGGTATTATCAATGCCAGTGGTCAGGACAACAGTGTCCGTACACTGCAAGGTATCTACAAAGCTGGTAGGGCTAACGTGGAACTCTACGAAGGTCATGTGCATCGCAACGTGTTTGGTGGTGGTCGAGGCTATAATAACCTGGGTGAGGGTGGTACACTCTACTCCGATGGTTATGTCTTCGGAAAGACCGAGGTACATATCTTCGGTGGCGAGGTAGGCTCTGACAAGGGTATGGAACGAGGTTTCGGCAATGTCTTCGGTGGTGGCGATATAGGTTATGTATATAGTGCTTACGAGAAGGACGGAGAACTCTATGTAGGTATTAAGGATGGTGACCGCTACGATGACGGATGGGAGGGTTACTATTATGCATATAAGAAAGGTGATGAATCCTACATTCCTATTCCTGGTACCAAGCCTGATGATGACGATGAAAACTGGGTAAAGGACGAGGGAGAATATGTGCTGACCGAGGACTGCAAAGTGCTGGTAGAGCCGCATCCAAAGGCTTTGTTTGATGTCACCATCAATGGTCACAGCTATACGGCTGGTCAATACGTTTCTATTGAAGATCTGAATACGTTGGGCAACAAGAACAGCGATACCAAATGGAACAGCTTGGATCCTGCAGGCATCATCATCCATAATGCCGTGTTTGCAGGTGGTAACACGTCGTCAGGTTCTTCAACCGTATATGCTAACACCACGACGGTATTTGGTAATGCCACAGCATCTATTAACGATGTCTATCATCGCGACCTGATAACTTTAGGTACCGGTCATACCGGTGGTCTCTATGGCGATGGTAACCTGACCTTCGTGGACGGCTATCGTGGTCTGAACATTACCAACTATGGTACAGACTACTATTCCATCGCGCGAGAAATTACGATTGCAGAGTATGAAGAGTTGCCTGCCCGTGAGGCCGCTTATTATGAGCTGAGATATCAGTGTACCCACCAGTGTAGAGACAATGACGGAACCACTTATTATCCTCAAGATGATGATCATACCAAGGCCTCAACCTTGACAGCTGATGATATCTTCTCGCTTTTTAAAGGTACGACGTTACCAAACTTCTTTAATGCTGATGGTTCGATAAACACCGACCCTGAAACTGGTTACTGGAAGGAGAATGGTGTATTGCCAGTCTATGCCGGACGTCTGATGAATACCATCCAGCGTGCTGACTTCTGCGGTGTGTTCGGCAGTCGTATGGTGATGCAGGGTGCTCAGGATCGTGTGCCGGAGATTGTGGACCACACCAACTATACCATCAACCGTGTGCGTGAGGTATCACTCAACCAGAAGCACTCTGTGATTGGTAATGAGACCACTGGTGACTTGAAGTTAAAGACTGGCAAAACAAAAGTCGCAAATTTCCCAGATGACCAGAATCCTGATGATTTTGATGATCTTGATAAAGCCATTCATGGCAACTACTTCGGTATCTATAATATCGTGAACTACCTGGGTGCATTGACCAGCGATGTACACTTCATGGCAGACACAGATATTCGCAGAACCGACAATACCGATACAGATACTTACGGCCCAACAGGTGATGACGACCGCACCTATTACAACTGGAAGAAGAAGTATGTCAAGGAGCGCAAGCGCAACAACGGTATCAGTCTGAACAAGGTGGCACTGGCCTCTGGTGTATATCTGGAGTTGTATACGGAGAAAGTACAGGGCACCGACTTGGGACTCTATGAGAAAGACTGGGGTTACATTACTGGTGTCATTGAACTTGACCTGATCAATGTGCAGCCTGGTATCGGTGGTGGTTTCGTCTATGCTAAGAATGAACACCGAGTAGGTACATACGACAAGAAGAAACATACCACACTGACGGCTCTGAATGCTGATGCCATTACGCGTAAAGATTTTGACTATGAAGGCGGAGAATTGGTGGAATGGGAGACCTCTGGTAACTTCGTACATGGCACACAGATTATCATCGACGACTGCTACAATATCAGTGGAAAGTATAGCGGAGATGATGCCGTACCAGCCCACTACTGGTTCATCAAGGGTTCGGTCTATGTCTACGACCAGTATATCTCGGCCTATACGGGTGCTCCTAACGCCTATAGTGAGTCGGTAGATATCCCGTTGACCATTACGGCAGCTTCGCACGGTACGATGAAGTTGCTCAATGTGATGCCGAACAAGTATGCTTACTTTGCATCGCCAAGCACGAAACTGGAGGAGGGCAAGAAGATAGTCATCAACGATGTAGAGTATTACTTGAATGATCCTATCAGCTATTGGGAATGGTACTTGCTGACCAAGTCTGAGCAGGCTCTGTTTGTAGACCAGACCTACGTCACCATCGCTGACTGCACGGTTGGCGCTGACAATGTTGCTGTTGCTAATGGTAATGTGATGTTGCCAGGAGATAGTAACACAGAAGGCACCTACGAGTATTACAAGAACCTTGCTCAGTCAAAGGTTTTGGAAGAGGGCAAACCCGCTGTGAAGTATGTTCATAATACGACAACAGGTCAGGATGTTGCATTCGACTTCGTCTTCCGCTCTTCCAACAATCTTGGTCATGATACTGGTTATATGCTGACCTACAGGGTAAATAACCCCACTGACTGGAACACATGGTACACGAAGTATGAGAGTGCAACACATGAAAAGAAACAGACAGAAGGTACGGGTTATGATGACGGCCCAACATACTATCTGAGTAGTGGAACGGGAGGCGTCTTTGGTCAGCGTGCTTACAAGGTGAGCAACCTTATCTCGGAGGATGTTTACAACACCTATAAGAACATCGTGGACAATCATGAGGAAGACATTCCTGCAGGTCAGGCTACCTTTGAAGGTGCTTATATTGTAACTAAGGAATATACCAAGGATGAGGGTGACGTTCACATTCATCTGAATGTTGGCAGTACGGTATCTGCCACACAGGCAGCTTCAATGACAGGTTATGTGGCTCCTGCCTATATCTGTACCAGCACCATCCCACTCAGCAAGACAGAGTTTATCTATGTTGGCGCTCGTATGACGGAAGCTGAGAAGACAGACTATTATAACAGGTTCCATAAGGAGGGTGCCACAGCTGCCGAAGAGCAGATAGCTCAGGATATTCTTGCCAATATCGTTCCTGCCTACTACTGTACGGGTGAAGGCCTCTATGGCGGTGACTATTACGAGGCTGGCAAGAACTATCGTGGACTGGGTGTATGGTGTTCGATGTCGAAGTCTGACCGTGAACATTTCACCTTCAACTACGATGCCTTCGACTTGCTCATTGATCCGAACTATAGTAAGGATCCTGCTTCAGGACTGATTATCCACGGTGAAGGAGAGAAGTACCAGTACGACTCGTCTGCAGCTACCGAGGCAGCAGCCATAGCCAACGAGACTGGCTATTCACTGAAGAAACCTGTGAACTACAGGGCTACCTATAATGGTAATGAAACAGAAGATCCCACTCACAATGGTGTGACACTGGTGCACGACCAGGAATATTCACGTGAGGACTACGAGAAACTGCCAAATGAGAAACGCCATTATTCGGCCATTGATGTGAAGGCTTCTGGCGATGTCTATGTTGTCAAGACTGCCTTCCAGATTGGTAATTCACCATACGCCGTCGGTACAACTATCTCAGCTTCAACATATAGTAGTCTGGGAACTACTGATCAGGCAAATATCGCTACGCTGAACTTCACAACTGGTGATATAGGCAAGACCTATTACTTCTGCCGTGAAGAATATAAGGTAGGCGAGAATACGGAAGGCGTCAGCGTAACAGGTTTAACAAACGTTGGTGCTACTGTAACGGGTACCTACAGCGACGGACAGACGGTGCCCATTGGACTGGTGATTAGTAGCGACAGCTACAATGCTCTGAAGAATTGGCAGATGAATTTCACCATCCACGGTATTGCTCCAACAGAGACTTCGACGCTCTATGTCAGCCGCGAGTCGGACATCTTCGACTTGTCGAAGGAGAAGATTATCACCGTAGTCTATGAATACAACTACGAGGAAAGCGATGTGTCGGGTGCCCATGTAACCCCGATTAGTGAGCGCCACGTGGTGAACATCCACCTGCAGTTCAAGAGCGGTATTCCTACTGTTGAGGACATCAAGGCTCCGCAGGTAGTGCTGCCAGGTACGTTCGTCGGTATTCGTGAACCGCATGTGACACCGGGTGCCTACGAGGTAACGGGTGGTGGCTGGAAACTCTTCGAGAAGCCGTCAGATGCCGAGAGTCATATCAACGGCATTGACTACACACCACAATTCGACCCGCTCTACTGGTATCAGAATGGCTACTACCTGGCTTACTACGCTAAGACGTATCTCGGTGAGACCTACTCAAATACGGTACAGGTGAGTGTGGCCAACTACCACGACCTGAAGAAGGTGCTGGAGGATACCGAGCATTACTATTATGTGGACCGCAAGGACGTGAAGCGCAATTCGAAGATATACATTACGGATGCTACAGATGGTGCTAAGCATCTGAAGCAGTTCTTCGACCTGAGTAAGGGCACGCTCAACGAACACGTGAGAGACTGCCAGAACTTGGAATTCTTCCTGCATACGAACGTTAACCACACTGGCAGTTGGACACCAATAGGTGATAATACCAACTGCTTCGAGGGTAACTTCCACGGTGACGGTTACCACATTGACGGACTGAACAACTCTCTATTCGGAAACCTCTGTGGTAATGTCTATAACCTCGGTGTGACGGGTACGTTCACATCTGCAGGTATTGCCGATACGGGTAGCGGCTATGTGGAGAACTGCTGGATCAATACGACGGGTACGCTTGACGGTAGTGTCAAGGCCGTCTTTGGTAATCCTACAGCAAGTGGATACAAGCGTGTAAACTGCTATTATCCTGAGACGCTGAACTACAACACCACAAGCGATGGTCACGGCTTGGCTCGTCCGATGCCTGCGGCAGACTTCTACAACGGTACGGTGGCTTACAACCTGAACGGCTTCTACCTCTTCAAGCGTTACAATGATCAGAAGACGACTTCGGGTACTGAATATAAGTACTATACTATCAACAAGAATGATGGTACTTTGTCAACGCCTCAGACAAAGCACTATGTCGCTAATGCCGAATATTGTTCGTCGGCTGTTGATGGTGTCTATGCAAACGGAGGCTATGTAGAGGACCGCTATGCCGATGGTGACTTCCGCTATGCCGACGGTGTGATACCTGAGAGTCAGGAGGAACGAATGTTTACGGACAATGACGGAAAGACTTACTTCTATCCTGTATGGCCCGACGACTATCTCTACTTCGGACAGATGCTGACCTACGACTGGAACGATCAGCGTCCACACCAGGAGGTGCCTTCACGCATTGTCAAGAACAGTGGCCGTCTGGCAAATACTGACGAGAGCAACCGCGTCTATCGTGCTCCTGCCTACTATCAGTCGAAGGTGATGAATGTGGCACACTTCAACCCGAATGTGAACCTTGTGGCTTACTCGAAGCCGAAGGGTACTAATGACAAGGATTTGAAGACGGCCTATCCGAACATGACGGCTATCGACTTCTACGGACACAACGATACGGAATACAAGTTGGGACTCAGTGGAGGATGGTTCTACCAGCCGCTGCTCGACGAGGACGGTCTGCAGAGCATCACCAACCGTGATGAGACGCCTAACCTGCTGGTATATGCTCCAACTGAAGAGGGCAATACCCAGACCTATGGCGTGCTGACAGGTTACTTCACAGAGCCGACATACAGCGATTTCTACACGGATGATAAGTATCGCAAGGTCGCTGTAGATCCCACGCTCACATCGCAGGTCTATGGTCACTTGGTACATAGTGACTTCACTGCCACCAACGACCACCTGTTGGTAGACAAGAAGGACTTCAACTGTCCGATGCGCTACACGTTCGACGATGACAAGCGTATGTGGTATCAGCGTGTTCCTGACAGTTACCTCTCGCTGACCAAGGGTTGGGAGACCGTTAGCCTGCCGTTCACTGCAGAACTGGTAACGACGCAGCAGAAGGGTGAGATAACCCACTTCTATAGCGGCAGTCAGTCTCTTGAGGGCAGCGATGCCAAGATAGGTCATGAATACTGGCTGTATGAATACAAGGGCATCAGTGTGCCTAGCGGTTCTCCAGCTGAGATGACTGTCAAGGCCACCTTCAACTATCCAGACGCTACAGGCGATGACAAGGATGGTAAGAATGCAAACAACACCTTCCTGTGGGACTACTACTATAGTAAGAACACGCAGCGGGATGCCCATGCGGACACCTATCAGACCTACTATGAGACGGGTCGCACACTTGAACACTATCCGCTGCTGACAACAGCCCAGCCATATATCGTAGGATTCCCAGGAACGACCTATCGTGAGTTTGACCTCAGTGGCGAATGGACGGCTCCGAATACGGCAGTGACGGCTCCTGCTAAACTGGACAAGCAGACCATCAGCTTCGTCTCTGAACCTGGTATCACCATTGCTGTCAGCGATGACGAGCTGGATGCAGAGGCTGTCGACGGCTATAAGTTCATGCCTAACTATATGAGTAAGAAGGTGATGGGCTATCTGATGAATACTGACGGTAATGGCTTCGACATGGCGATGACGACGACAGAGCCTGCTACACCTGTGGCAGTGGCTACTGTTCCGTTCCGTCCGTACTTCCTGGCTGCCAGCAATAATGCACGTCAGAACACACGCTCCATCATCTTCGACAGCAGCGACTCGTCGCTCGCCTTCGGTGATGATAAAGACCCGTCGGGCGATGGCTTTGGCGATGGCGACCTCATCATCTCTGTTCATCCGCATGTGGTTCGTGCCTACTCGTCACTCCGTCGTGAGGCAGATGTACGCATCGTGAACATGAGCGGTCTGACCATTGCCAGCTTCACCATCCAGCCTGGCGAGACCATCGATACGAACATTGGTGTTGCTGGTGTTTACATCGTCCGTGCCGATGGCGGCCGCATCCAAAAGAAGATAGCAGTAAGATGAACGAAATGACACAAAATATGAACTGTTTGATTAGGAAAATATCCCCTAAAAAAGGAACATATGTTCATGAGCTCATGAACATATGTTCCTTGGCCAATGAACATAACTTCGTAGCCCCACGAACATATGTTCACAAGCCATCGAACATATGTTCTCCAAAAGACCCTCTTTTTAACACATATAGAAAGCGAGTAACAAGGGAGATGACAAGCTGTAGGCATACTCTACCCATACTCATTGAGTATGCCTGGAGTATGGCTAGAGTATGGCTAGAGTATGCCTACAGCGAGATTACGGCTCACTCCCAACGAGATTACAGCTCACTATCAACGAGATTACGGCTCACTATATCCCTGCTCCTGATGCTCACATTAGGAAGTGGAAATGTGTGGGGACAAGATTATTCGGGTGTGTATTATATCGGTACTGTAACTCATAGTACCGAAAGTACTACCAATAACTTCTATCTATGTCCCACGGAAGGATATTATTATTATCAATCTACATCCCCATACTATACTAACGATGTAGATAATGGCATGCCTTTCCTTACTACCTACAAGTGCCGAAGTACTGTAGGGTATGATGAAAAGAAAGCTCTGTGGGTTATTGAGAAGCACCCTAGTTTAGATTGCTATTATATCAAACATGCTATTGATGGGAAATATCTAACTTACAATGCTGGCTTTTTAACGAACAAGGGGCGTGTACGTTTTCACCTTGAAGAATCACCTTCTAATAATGATTACGCATTGTTTTTTATTAACTACTACTCTGCAACAGGTTCTTATGAAATCATTTCTAAATATGCTTCAGACAATAATATCGACCCCGATGGTAATAAGCCAAGAAAATATCTAAATATTAATAAAGGAAACCAATCGTCCCTTGCAGGAACGGATGCTGATAAAACCCAAGCGATTTTGACTGGTGGTATCATTGGTCTATGGACAGCTGGTAATTCTGAAAGTACAGGAAGTGGCAGGTTTTACCTTGAATCTGCAGTATCAATCGACCCTCCTACCATTACCAATAATTTTGATGGCACAATAACCATTGAGGCAGCGACTGGCGCTACCATATATTATACTACTGATGGCAGCACGCCAACAATGTCATCACCAGTCTATTCTACGGCTATTACATTAACAGAAGACTTTACTGTTATTAAGGCGATTGCCAAGGCGGAAAGTGATTATTACCCTACGGTTGCTACTACATACAACCTGCCCAGCTGCGAAAGACCTTCTATTTCTGTTAGTGGTGGTAATGTTACCATCACTTGCACTACTGAAGGTGCTACGATTCATTATACAACAGATGGTAGCCACGCCACATCATCTTCAACTGTCTATACTGGACCATTTGCTAAGGGCAGCGCTAATGAAATCAGAGCCATTGCCACAAAAGTAGGTTATGTAAACTCCAATGAGGCCGCTCTGTTGCCTCCAACAGAAGTTTCTTCTTCGAGCGAAATCACAAACATGATAGGTAATTACATACTGTCAGCTGGTTTTAGTTCAACAGAATCTATCGGTACGTCTGAAGCTCCTTTCAAGGGAACTATTGACGGAAACATGGTGACGATATCAGACCTCAATCATCCTTTAATTGCTTATGCCAATGATGCCACTATCAAGAATATTATTCTTGACAATGTCAATATCAGTGGTGGCACTAATGTCGGTGCTATTTGTGCTGAAGCTACGGGCGATACTCGTATTTATAACTGCGGTGTGTTAGCTACTGGGAGTACTGCTAATACCGATGAAGATGGATATACCTATCTAACAAGTTGCAGCAGTACTGTCTCAGGTAGTAACTATGTTGGTGGTATCGTCGGTTTGCTTGACGGCAGTTCGCGCGTGATTAACTGCTTCAGTTATGCCAATGTCAATGGAGGAAGTGAAGCCGGCGGCATAGTAGGGCATAATAACGTTGCTACAACTGCTACGAACCTTAAGACAATGGTGATGAACTGTATGTACTACGGGGAAGTCAGTGGTTCTTCTATAGCTCCTATCTACAATGGTGAAATTATCACCAACGATGGTGATGACAACGGCGTTAACAACTTCAACTACTTCCGTCTCGAATCCTCTTATATTGAGAATACTGGTTTAACCAAAGTCTATAACTGTGCCCTTGGTGCCGAGACACGTTACCTGCAGCGGTTCGAGTTTTTCCGCCATCTGCTGAATAGCAACCGCGAATTGGCTGCATGGTGGACTACAGGTAGTCCGGATAAAAAGGACGAGATGATGAAGTGGGTTTTGGAACCTTCTCAGATAGGCTCATCTACTCCATACCCTATACTAAAGAATCCTGGCTACTCCCCATCTGTGGTAAACATTGATGCTGAAAACGCACCCCTTGCTACAGAGCGCAACAAGGGTGGAAAGTTAGGTACTCTTTCTGTAACGATACAATCCGGCAACGGAGAATATTTCAATGCCCCGTCAGGTGCCACGATCACAAAAAATAGCCTTACACTCAATATCACAGATAAAGATTTTGACCACTTCAATTTCAACTATTATAAGGTTCAACTGCCTTATTATAATGATGTTGGTACTGGCAACTATACTGAGAATCGTGTGGTAACGGGTTGGAAGATAATTTCTATTACTGGCGGTACACCTGGCACCTTCAGCACCAGTACAGCTGATGCACCAAGCTATAACTTTGCCGACCGTAATTGTACTAATAAGGACCTCTATAGCACTTCTCATCGTGTCTTTAATCAAGGTGCATACTGGGACGTACCAGAAGGGGTGACAGGCATCACTATCCAGCCTTATTGGGGCAAGGCAGTTTATCTGTCCGATGCTTATTGGGATGTGACCTATAAGAATAGTGGTACTGATGCAATGGATACTCCCGTTAATGTCAATAACGTGGGTGGAGGTCAACACTATGGGAATGGTGAGACATTTAACAGCCAGCCCGTTTACACCGCCATTGGCGATGCTATCGCAAGTACGGCACTTTATGCGGGTACAAATGAGGCTACGTATAGTGTCCGCAGAGTTTATGATTATGCTGTGGTGCTTGTGGGCAATTATCACCATTATGGTACTATAGCAGCAGGAGGCAAGCCCTATACGCTAACCTCTGTTGACATGGACGGCGACAATGAACCTGACTATTCTTTAATGCTTCGTTTTAATGGTCGTACAGTTTTCCATCCCGTAAAATACGATTTCCTAAATATTTTAGGTCTCGGTATGGCACAGAAGACCACTGGCGGTACAGGCTCTTATAATTTGGGTATTATTCAGCCAAAATATTGGTTTGAAACCACCAACACATCACTCTTCCATGTTACCCAATTTGAATATGACCGTAGCGATCGTGGTGAATATCCCTATATTGTTCAGGGTGGTGTTATGGAGCAGTGGGTGAGTGGTCAAAATAATGGTGCCGCCAACAAAACCACCTATTTCCATGTGGGCGGCAACGTGTGGTTCAAGGAGTTCCACCGTGGCACCCACCAGGATAAGAATCTACAGTCCAAACATCCACCAGTGTCAGTTACTGGTGGTGACTATGACGAATTCTACCTTACTGGTCTCTATACCGCGAATGTCGCCAACTACGAAGACAATGCAGAGTGCTATATCAACGGTGGCCGCTTCGGTACAGTGGCAGGCGCTGCGATGGAGGGCATCGGTAAGGCTGATGGTGCTGACAATACAGGTAACATCACTTGGCAAGTGCAGAATGCCGACATCAAGGAATTCTACGCAGGTGGCATCAATGCTGCCAAACCCGTTACCGGCAATCTCAGCACCACTATAACTGGAGGAAAGATTGACCTTTTCTGCGGCGGACCTAAGTTTGGTGACATGAGCACAGGCAAGACCGTTACCACCGATGCTACCGATTGCATTTTTGGAACTTTCTTTGGTGCCGGCTATGGTGGTAATTCCTACAGCCGCCAGGCACCGAGAAACCATAACAATATCATAAACTTCCCGCACAAAGATAAAGATGCTGGCAATCACAATTCTTGGAACGATTGGCTGGATGATTATTATACACAATCCTACAGTGCTACTTACGGTGGTGTCTCCACACAGTTCAGCTACCAGTTCTTGCCTATGTCTGGAAATGTTGACAACTGTGCACGTATTTTTGTGGAATATGTAAAGTTCTCATTGGCTACGTGCCGCAATGTTACCTCAACACTGACAGGATGCAAAATTACGGGCAATTTCTATGGCGGCGGCAGTTTAGGTAAAGTGGATGGTCCCGTGACCTCCACGCTGACGAACTGCCAGGTGCAGGGCAATGTCTTCGGGGCAGGGTTCTCAGCATCAATGCCTCCTGTTGAGGTGGATAATATAGGCTTTGAAACGGAACCTTACTACTACACTGATCTTGGTACTTATCGTACGGGTGTGAAGAGTGGCACCGTAACCTACACTTGGCAGAAAAAGAATGGCGATAAATGGGTGGATAATGGCGAGCACATCCTCTATACTGACGAGGATTTGACAACTCTTGGTGCTGTAACAGGTAAGGCAACCCTCACTATCGATGGTACAACCACCGTTGCAGAGAGCGTCTATGGCGGTGGTGAAGAATCCAGTGTTGGTGGTGATACCGAAGTGAATGTCACTGGTGGTACCATCGGTACGGGTACTACAGGGGGTGGTAATCTGTTCGGAGGTGGTAAGGGCCTGGAAACCGATTACTCGGCTGCACTGGTGAAGGGAAACAGTACCATTATGATGAGTGATGGTGTCGTGAAGGGTAATATCTATGGCGGTGGTGAATTGTCGAGTGTGGGTACCTTTACCTACAACTCAACTGACCCGTCTAAGATTGACAGTTGGACAGATGATACGGGTAAGACTACCATAACCATTAGTGGTGGTACCATTGGTAACGAGAGTGATTTTGTATATGACTCCGGCACCACAATGACACGTGCCAATAGCGGTAATGTCTTTGCGGGTAGTAAGGGTATCCTCAAAGATTCGAATGATGATTATCTGAGCAACTGGTATCAGTTTGCCAAGGTGAGGGAGACTGAGTTGACAGTCAGTGGTGGTACTATCATGAGTAACATCTATGGCGGTGGTGAGCTGGGCTCTGTAGGTTACATCAATACCTCAGACGCTCTTGTAGGCGGTACGACAGTTACTGTCTCCAGTGGCACCATTGGTACAGAAATCAAAGAAGAGAGCGCGATGAAATATACCGTTGGTAGCGTCTTTGGTGGCGGCTACGGTAGTGATCTTGAATCAACAACAGGTACTACCGATGCACATGCACCCAAGCTGTTTGCTGGTAGAATCTATGGCAACACTTCTGTCACGATGTCGGACGGTGCTGTGAAGGCAAGTGTCTATGGCGGTGGCGAGATGGCCAGCGTTGGCGGTAACGCTACGGTGACGGTTAGCGGCGGTACCATAGGTATTCCCAAGGATGGAGACAAGCAGTTTGGTGGTGCTACGATGGGTAATGTCTATGGTGGCGGCAGTGGTGACAAGAACATTGTCCGTGCTGGTCAGATATTTGGTAACACCACTGTCAGCATCAGTCAAGCTGAAAACAAGACGACTCGTATATACCATAATATCTATGGTGGCGGTGCCTTCGGTTCGGTGGGTACTTATACCTACACAACCACTACAACAGATCCAGATTATCCAGGAATCGAAAAGGTTACAGGAATCTCCAGTTGCACATCGGGCGGTACTGCCACTATCACCATAACTGGCGGCACCATCGGAGCGGATGGCAAGGAGAACGGTATGATATTCGGCTCGTCACGAGGTGACGTAGGTGCCCCAGGTTCACGCGACGACCTCATGGCATGGGTCAACACCACCAATGTCACTATTGGAGCCGCTAACACTACTGGTCCTACTATCATGGGCTCTGTCTATGGCAGTGGTGAGAATGGACATACGCTCAATAATACGGATGTTACAATCCATAGTGGTAAGATTGGCATTGATTCAGGCGATGATGTTATTGTTGGAACGACAACCTATGAAGCCTATAATTATCCTTATCGTGGTAATGTCTATGGTGGTGGTTGTGGTACGGATAAGTATTATACAAGTGAGATACCTGAGGGACATACTGCTACAGATGGCGAGGGTGACTCATATAATCCCTTGGCTGGTATTGTGCAAGGCACAGCTACGGTCACGATAGACGGGGGTTATATCGTTCACAATGTCTATGGTGCTGGTGCGATGGGTTCGGTAGGCGGTGGAACAACTACCGATGCTGGTAAGACGACTGTGGCCATCAGCGGTGGTCGCATCGGTTATGATGGCAGCAGAAACGGTAACGTATTTGGTGCCGCACGTGGTGAATATGGAACTAGTACTGATCTTTCCAAGAATCTTGCTAACGTCAGAGAGACTGTGGTAACCATTAATAAACATCCGTCAGATGCTACTAAGGACCCCGTTATTTGGGGAAGCGTCTTTGGCGGTGGTGAGTCTGGTACTGTTAAAGAGAGTGTCGCTGTCAACATGACGGGTGGTATGATTCATAAGGATGTCTATGGCGGTGGTGCTTTGGCTGATACACAAACGAGTAACTGGAACACTACAGGTGGAATTTGGGTTGATGCAGACAAGAAGTCCGCACTCAATACGACAACTGTCCATCTGACTGGCGGACGTGTCGGTGAAGAGGTCTTTGGCGGTGGATTGGGAGAAGCCGGAAAGCCTGCCTATGTATGGGGTGATGTGCTGGTTGACCTGAATGGTACAACAATCGAAGATAATGGTACGAGTCCAATTAGCACTTCATCAAAGGGCTGTATTGTAAATCAGGTATTTGGCTGTAATAACGTCAACGGTAGTCCTAGAGGCGATGTCTTGGTACATGTTCATGCGACACAAAATGGTGATGCTTCGAAAACAAACATTGCAGCGAAATTTGCGAAGGATAATGAAGATCTAGAACAGGGTGAGTCTTCTGATGCAGATTACATTGCGAAATTAAAGCGTATTCTTGCGGACAAGATAGTCATAGCGGACAAAGTAAGTATAGAGGTTGCTGAATATCAGGCAGTCCTTGACAATGACGATGCAACTGTTACAGCCCTTAAGACGGCTCTGACAAATATTATAGCTGCCATTAGTGCCAAGACTTCAGACGACGATATGATGAAGATAATTAATGGTACTAAGTATGATGTAAATGCCGTCTATGGCGGTGGAAACCAGGCTGCCTATGAGCCTGTGGGACCGAATCCAAACGCTACGGATGATGATGGTAAGAATACTACAAATTCTACAAAAGTTATTATTGACGGTTGTGGACTGACAAGTATCCAGACAGTCTATGGCGGTGGTAATGCAGCCTCTACGCCAGCAACAGAAACAACAGTTAATGGTACATACGAGATTTACGAGTTGTTTGGCGGAGGTAATGGTAAGGATAAGTTACCAAGCGGTGCTGATAACCCTGGTGCTAACGTAGGATTCTATGATTACTCGGCAGTAGAGAGCACTTATGATACTAAGGAGGAACGCCAGCAGTCTGATTTCGTCAATAATTATGTTTACGGAACTGGCAAGGCAACAGTGAACATCTTTGGCGGCACGATATGGCGTGTATTCGGTGGCTCCAATACGAAGGGTAATGTGCGTCAGACGGCACTGACCATGTTGGACGAAGGTACCGCTTGCCCATTCTGTGTCGAAGAGGCATACGGTGGCGGTAAGAGTGCTGAGATGGATGCTGAAGCCCAGTTGCTGATGGCTTGTATCCCTGGTCTTGAGGCCGTTTATGGTGGTGCTGAGGCTGCCGATGTTCACGGCAATGTGACGCTGAATATCACCAACGGTACCTTCGACCGTGTGTTTGGTGGTAATAATAAGAGCGGTACCATCGGAGGTTCTATCACGATCAATGTAGAGGAGATAGGTTGCAGACCGGTCAAGATTGGCGAACTGTATGGTGGTGGTAATCTGGCTGGATACTCTGTCTATGGTTACGACAGCGACAGCAAACCGAAAGAGTCGGGCACCACCAAGCTCTACAACGATCCGCAAATTAATGTGATGTCGTTTACAAGTATTGGTGACATCTATGGTGGTGGATATGGTGAGACCGCTGTCATGGTGGGTAATCCTACCGTGAACGTCAATGAGGCCTACGGTAAATACTATGATAAGGATGAGTCCATTGTCGGTGAGAATGCGAAAACACCAAACAACTATCCTATCCCGTCACATGCCAAGGGCAAGATGGGAGCCATCAGCAATGTCTTTGGTGGTGGCAATGCAGCCAAAGTCATTGGTAACACCAATGTCAACATTGCCACCCTCGATGAGGTTTATGTAGTGAAACAGGTTACCGTAGGTGAGACAGTGAGTGGCTTGTACACTCGTTCCGGAGCAGGAACCACAGCCAGCCCATTTGTCTATACTGCTACTGCATCCACTGATGTAGCCGTTGATGGGACCACCTATTACGAGAAGTTGGACGTCTTGGGTGTTGACATCCGTGGCAATGTCTATGGTGGTGGAAACAATGCGGAGGTTACCGGTAACGGTAACGTGGTGATAGGTAAGAGGGTAGAATAGTGATGTGCCGTCTGCGGCACATAAGGAATGGAGTTTACGATTCTTGTAGTCGGATGATGTCGTCGCAGAGTTGGCTGACGGCAGGACGATGGGTAATGAAGATCATCGTCTTGTCATGACAGTAGTCGAAGAGGCGGCTAAAGAGTTCGTGCTCGGTCTGCTCGTCGAGAGAAGAACTGATTTCATCGAGTAGAAGGATGCCGCCTGGGCGTAACAAACCACGGGCAATGGCTATGCGCTGAGCCTGCCCTTCACTGAGTCCGATGCCTCGCTCACCCAATTGGGTATCGATGCCATTGGGCAGGTCGTAAACGAAGTCGGCCATAGCCACATGGAGTACTTGACGTAGCTCGTCGTCGGTGGCCTCCGGACGTGCCAGTTGAAGATTGTAGCGTACGGTGCCACTCATCAGTGTGTTACCTTGGGGTACGAAGACAAGATGCTTTCGGGTATGCTCATCAACAGGGACGGGTTGTTGATTGCTGCCAAAAATGGCGATTTCACCGGCATTGGGCTTGATGAATGCCAACATCAGACGGAAAAGAGTTGTCTTGCCGATACCCGTCTCTCCCATGATGGCTGTCTTGGTGCCTGGGCGGAAGTCGTGAGAGAAATTATTCAGCACGGCACGGTCGCCAGAGGCATAGGTGAAGCTGACGTTACGTACAGTGATACCTACGGCCCCTGTTATTTGATGCTCTTCTGTGCTGCTAGTCGTTTCTTGGGTTGTTGTCAGTTCCTCCAGACGGTCGATGCTTGCCGTAGCATAGAAGAACTGTGGCATCATGTTGAGCATGTTGAGGATAGGGTGCTGAATCTGTCCTACCAACTGAAGGAACGAGGTCATGACACCAAAGGTAATGATGCCGGCACGCAGTTGCAGACCACCCCACACAAAGGCCATGAGGTAGCCCAGGCTGAAGGTGAAGGCTAGCAACAGTCGTGAGACAACGGTGAAGCGTGTGCGTCGCAAGACACGTCCCATCAGTTGGTCCTGCATATCACTGAGACGGTCAGTTACCCATTGTTCACTACCCAGCGAACGTAATACAGCGTTATGTTCCATGCCTTCCTGAACCTGCATCTGGATGGTGCTCTCTTGTTTGCGAATGTCAAGTGTCATATCGCGTAAACGATGGGCAAACAGCTTGCCGAAAGCTACGACGAACGGGGTGACGAGTAATAGCGCCAAAGCCAGTCGACTGTCCATGGAGTACATCAGCAGGAAGGCACCAGTGAGTTGCACACCCGTCACAACAAACTGTGGAAGCAACGAGGTGGTGACATCTGCCACGGTACCGATATCCTTGGAGAGACGGGAGGTGACATCGCCGGAGTGCAGCTGGTCTTCGAACATCTGACGACGGAACAGACTGCTGAATACGCGCAGGCGGATACTATTGGATTGGTACGTATGGGCCTTCGTGGACATGTAGTAGTAGGACTGGCGCAACAGGATGGCTGTGATGACCAGTGTGACAAGTAAAGCCACCATGAAGACGACGTCCTGGTCGGTGCCCGTACGGATGGTCACATCGATGAACTGTTTGCTGAACCAGATCATGACCAGTCCCAGCATCACTTGCGTGATGCCTACTAAGACACGGACCAGAGTGTTCCACCTGATACCTGCCATGTTGCGTAGGATCCAGACGACGTACTTCATGCCATTAGCTATTAGCTTTCAGCAATAGGCTTTTAGCCTTCGACGATGCCTAGCTCCTGCCACTGCTTGACCATCTTGGAGACGTCTTCGTGGGCTTGTTGAGCGTCAACTTCGTATTCCTCGCAAAGTGCTTGGGCAAGACTATCGATGCTAAAATCTCCCATTTCACCGGCCTTTTTCCATATCCAGGCCGCTGTCTCGTTGAGGCTGATGAGTTTGCCAAAGTCGATGGTGCCCAGACCTTCGCCTACGATGACGTGTTCGCCACAGACGGTGCGCAGTACAAATCCTTCTTTCTGTTTCATATTCTTTTTTTTTCGATGTTTCGATGTTTCGATGTTTCGATGTTTCGATATTTCGATGTTTCGTTATTTCGTTATAACGTTATTACGACTTTACGACATGACTTTCAGCCATGTCCGTCGATAAATGGCCAGAATCCAACGACGGATAGGGAGCAGTCGCCACCATATGTGACTGGCCTTGATGCGCCATGGGGCGTAGAGGTTGTTGTGTTTGCCTTGTGGTGTGACGACGTTAACGGCCAGAGCTGCTACATCGCTGAGCAGGCAGTGTTCTACGCCAGCAATGTTGCCATCGCCCATCAGCACGACCTTGTCACCATCTATCTGAATAATACGGTGTACCACATAGCGACACCCTTCTACCCATGCCAGTACGACGTGTCCTACCTGTATGTCAATAGGTTTGACGAGGTCGACACTCTCCTTGCCGCCAATGATAAACGGCAGCATGCTGTAGCCCTTCACAGGGAAGGTGACACGTAGGCCTTCATGAACCAATTTGATGGCACTCTTGATAATCTCGTCATCGGAAACCGTATTCATGCCTTGCGTATCGTTTTAGAACAAAGTTGGGCGGCATCTGTGTCGGGAAGACATTCCAGATGCCATACTGCCACTTCACTGGCCATCATATCCTCGGTCTCGTGGAGTCCCTCAGCCACATGTTTGTCCCAACGCTTGCCAGAGATGGATGGTACCAGTGCAGCATAAGCCATGAGGGGACTCAACCGCTGTATCTTATTATAAGGAGCCTGACTCAGTTGGACAACACCGCCTAATGGATAGCGCACATTGCGATAGCAAGGGGTCTTGCCACTCCAAGGAGAACCAAAAACATAGAATCCATCGGGCATCCGACGTACTACGGGATTGTCGTCGTTGACCAGTTCGGTACCGCTGATATGCTTCAGCCATAAGCTGGAATGCGTACTCTTTCCTGTGCCGCTCTTACCTAAGAACATATAACCATAGCCTGCACAACTGACTACAGAGGAGTGGAAGAGGGCAGTCTGCAGATTGGCCGTTGATAAGGCGTACATTACCATCAGAGCATTATTGATGCCAAACAGCGGCTCATCGACTAGCAGGACGTCAGCTTGTTGATAACGGTCGTCCGTGATCATGCGTGCTGCACAACGTCCCCATAGTTGGAACTCAAAGTATGGTTTTCCGTGCAGTTGACCAGCCAGAATCTGTGAGCCGTCATCGTCCTGGTTCATCTCTGTAGTGATATCGTCGGTCTGAGGAAAATCGTCCTTTTCAACGAGACGTAATGAGAAAACCACTTGGTCGCTCTCGTCGACAGAAAATGGAGCATATTGCCCCATTTCATCGAGAAGTTTAGATTCTTCGGGTATCTCTACTGAGAAGGTATGGTCTGCGACTTGATAGTAATGCTTCATGCTCGCCTATTCCTTATCTTTATAGATGATTTTGTTAGCGCCAGAGGTCAGTTCTAATTCGTCACGATGTTCATGGATGAATGAGTCGATATGGCGTTTACGCTTTTCCTCGAAGATTTCGTCGATAGCTATCAGTATGCCGGTTTCTTCCACGTCACCGAAACCATAGTTGATAGCTGTGCCAAACAGTTTCATTGTTGGAGACAGCCCCATATAGGCATTGACCAATGGTGGAATGTTGTAGCCTAATTTGCGAATCTCACCATTTAGAATCTTGTAGTCTTCCTTGAAATCTTTGCCGCAGAAAAGTGCTGCCAACTCAGTGGGGTCTGTCTCTAATTCCAATGGTTTCATCGGGATAATCAGGTTCTCTTTGTCGTCAAAATGCTTCTTAAGAAAGTAGAGAATCATGTCGCGCCCCTTGCGGATGTAGCTGGGATACATCGTCATCTTACCAAAGTAGTATTTTACGTTGGGTTTGATGACTGTTAGTGCCCCAAGTCCATCCCACAGGTTGTCGAGTGCAAACAGACTCTTGGCACCCATTCGTGAACTTTGATAGGGCAGGGAGACAAAGGAACGACCGAGTTCGATAGTCCAAGGCGCATAGTCCTTGATAAAACGCTCGGAGAAATGGAACATGTGACTGGTGGCGAGGATGGGTTGGCCTTTGTCGTCATATTCCCAATCCGTTCCACAAAGATAACGATAACCACCGATAATCTCTTCTTCTTCAGGATTCCATACGATGAGTTGTTTGTAGCAGTTCTCGCAGATGTCGAATTCGTCGATGTCGACCTCCTTGCCAGTACCTCCACCAGCCTCACGGAAAGCAATCTCGCGCAGTCGACCAATCTCTTGCATCACGTTAGGGGCATTATGTGCCGTGATGACATAGATCTTGTTGTTGCTTTTGTTGGTCATACGCAACTGCTTGTCGGGAGTGAGTTCGCTCTTAAGCACTTCCTTTGAGATGGGCTGGATAATCGGTTGTTCCATTATTGTTGTGAGTTAAGTATTTTGTGATTAAAGAGAATAGACGATGTCTTGTACATATTTTGCCCATTCCATCGGACTTTTGCTTTTGTCGAAGGTCTGCCAGGGAATGGGCTTGCCAATGGCAACGCGGAACGTCTTCCCCACATTTTTGTACATTTCATCGACCAAAAACAGCATAGCCAGGTTGAATGGCAGGAAACGATCGGAGAAGTTGGCTAAACGATAGAAGAAGCTGGAGTTCTGACCACCGAAGTGGATGGGAACTACGTCGCGCTGGTACTCAACACTCTTTGAGATGAATGTCTTTTTCCAGGGAATGTCGCGAATGACGCCATCATGGCGGCGAGAGCAGAGTCCTGCGGGGAACATCAGCATGTGGTTGTCGCTCTGGAACCCAGTTTCCACCATAGCAGGGAAGTTGCGGCTGGCCTTGCCGGTCTTGTTGATGGGAATGCACAGTGGAGCGAGTCCGGGCAGGTACATCAGCAAGTCGTTGACCAAATAGCGGAAGCGAGAGTCGTAATGACGTCCGATGAGTGCGCCCAAAGCCACACCGTCTTCACCACCCAGAGGATGGTTAGATACGAAGGTGTAAAGACGTCCGTCGGCAGGGTCGGGTAGGTTTTCCTTGCCTTCCACCTCAAGTGTCATCTCCAGATATTCCACGCAAGCTTCCAACCAAGGTGTTCCTACCTTGTCGCGCGACTCCCAAAGGAAGGCGTTTACCTGATCCTGGTGGGCAATGCGCTTAAGCCATGACACCAAAGGACGGGGAACCCATTTCGCTTTGGTCCCCATCTTGTTTTTCAGGATACTGTCGATGTCGATAGTCTTCTCTGTTATCTGTCCCATTTCTCTCTGTTCGCACTAATGGCATGCAAATATACGGAAAAATGTTCTAATAATTGCACTTTTAAAGAAAATTTGCGCAAATAAGGAATCTTTTGCATCTTTTCACTCAAAAAAGTGGGGAAAAGTGGGGGAATGTGGAGGAAATTGTATACCTTTGCATCCGAAACTAGTTTTTATATAAGTACGCATGCGATTTTTAGGTAATATAGAAGCCAAGATGGACGCCAAAGGACGCGCTTTCCTACCCGCAGTATTCCGTAAGATGCTGCAGGCAGGCAGCAATGGCACTACTGATGTGCGTTTGGTGTTGCGCAAGGATGTTTTTCAGCCTTGTCTTGTGCTCTATCCTGAAAGTGTGTGGAATGAACAGATGGATGCTTTGCGTCAGCGTTTGAATCGCTGGAACAAGCAGCACCAACAGGTGTTCCGTCAGTTCGTAAGCGAGGTTGAGGTGTTGACACTCGATGGTAATGGTCGTTTCCTTGTTCCCAAGCGCTATCTGCGCATGGCTGATATTGATCAGGATGTAAAGTTCGTGGGCATGGGCGATACGATAGAGATATGGAGTTGTCAGCAGGCAGAACAGCACCAGATGAATCCTGAAGAATTCGGTGAGGCGCTGGAAGAGCTGATGGCTGTGGAGGATGAAGCAGCCAATAATGGTAAATAAAAACCCATAAAATTATAAATGGAGTCGATATACCACATTCCTGTTCTCCTCAGGGAGAGCGTTGACGGACTGGATATTCAGCCCGATGGCGTTTATGTGGATGTCACCTTCGGTGGTGGCGGTCACTCCAGGGAGATACTCTCACGACTGGGGGCCAAAGGTCATCTGTATAGCTTTGACCAGGATGCCGATGCTGAGAAAAATATCGTTAACGATGATAGATTCACCTTCGTACGCAGCAACTTTAGATATATAGAAAATTGGATGCAGTACTATGGTGTAGAACATATTGACGGATTGCTGGCTGATTTGGGTGTGTCGAGTCACCATTTCGATGATGAGACCCGCGGATTCTCTTTCCGCTTTGATGCCCCATTGGATATGCGTATGAACAATCGCGCTGGTAAGACCGCTGCTGAGGTGTTGAATGACTATGCCGAAGAACAGTTGGCAGATGTTTTCTATCTCTATGGAGAACTGAAAGATGCCCGCCGTATTGCAAGAGCCATTGTGAAGGCTCGTCAGCAGGAACGCATAGAGACGACAGGTCAGTTGTTGCAAGTGCTGGGCATCCGGGTGGATAGTCCCAACAACCAGTGGAAGAAAGACATGGCAAAGATCTATCAGGCACTGCGCATTGAGGTGAACCACGAGATGGATGCCTTGCGTGAGATGCTGAA